>DATNQB010000018.1 GCA_036702875.1 Oculatellaceae cyanobacterium
TGGTTGGTTTTCATGAGTGTCAGTTATGGGTAGAGGAAATGCTCAACCTTATTGCGAATAAAAAGTCATTTTATCAAAGGGGCTTGAGAGCTATAAGCCTTATAGACCAGCCGCTCTAGCGGCGTGGTCGCCCCCAAAAGCTACAGACCCATAAGCAGGAGCGGTAGGAATTGAACCTACATTGGTCGATTTAGAAGATCGATGCCCAATCCATTAGGCGACACTCCCATAATTTGGTAGCCTCGGCAGGGCTTGAACCCGCGACTTCCTCTTTGTAAGAGAGGTTCTCCCAACTGAGTTACGAGGTTATGAGAGCGAATGGCGAGACTCGTTGGCGTAGCCTGCGCGTAGCGCATAGTCGCATCTGGAGCTTGGCGTGCTCCGGTGTTTGCCCTTACACCACATTCGCATTTAGACGCGGGGGTGAGAGTTGCACTCACCGTTCGCAGCCTATGAGACTGCCGAGCCGAAGAGTGCTCTATCCCCGCTATACCCTCGGCGAGACTCGTTGGCGTAGCCTGCGCGTAGCGCATACTCGCAAAAATCCGGGTTTAAGCCGGATACGTCTGCCAATTGCGTCACGAGGGCATCGTTGGTGGGCGCTACAGGAGTTGTTGGCGGAGCCTGCGCGTAGCGCATACCTGTCTAATCCTGGTTAAAAGCCAGTCACATAACCGATCTGCCAAACGCCCAAAACTCTTTGTGCAATAACGCACCTAGATAAGTTAGGAGAAACGTTTCTCCTAATTTCACTACTCCCGCTCTTGAGTTGTTCGCGTCGCATTGCTTTTATGCAATACCCACAACAACTGGTTTCTAAGACCAGCGCCTCTTCCAGTTGGGCTACAGGAGTAAGAAACAGGAGGGTAGGCGATTTGACGCAAGCGACTTTTTTCCTCCTGACAGCCCTGCCAGGGATCGAACCTGGAATCTTCGCTTTCAAAGAGCGAGATGTTGCCAGTTACACTACAGGGCTAAGTTTGAATGCCGAGGCAGGATTGTTGTCCACTCGGCAATAAATGGCTGCCCCAGTAGGAATCGAACCTACAACCCTCCCGTTAACAGCGGGCGGCTCAACCGTTGAGCTATAGGGCAATACTTCCCAATTCAGGGATGGGAATGGCAGGAATTGAACCTGCTTCTCCAGGGCTTCAACCTGGCGCTACAACCATTTCAGCTACATTCCCACAAGCGGAGGGCAGAGGAATCGAACCCCTAGCCCAACGACTACCCTGGTGTTCAAGACCAGTTGCCGACCATTCAGCGGTGCCCTCCACAATTGGCGAGGACGGAGGGACTTGAACCCCCATTCTTTAGATTCGGAATCTGAGATGTTATCCAGTTACACCATGTCCTCAAACGCGGAGAGAGAGGGATTTGAACCCACAGTGGACGATTAATCCACGACTGTTTAGCAAACAGCTTGCCTTGCCAATAGCGATCTCTCCATAAGATTTGGTAGGTCGGGCTGGAATTGAACCAGCAATGCAAGAAGCGGCTGTTTTACAGACAGTTGCCCGCACCAGTAGGCGAGCCGACCTATAAACGTTGGCAGTGCCGACGGGAGTTGAACCCGCAATCTCCTGCTTGAAAGACAGGTGGCTTTAACCATTTGCCTACGGCACCATAACGCAGAGACCAGGATTTGAACCCGAACCAAAGGTTTTGGAGACCCTGATGCTGCCGTTACACCATCTCTGCGTGTTGCAACAGTGAGACTTGAACCATATCTCAAGTAATAGATAGGTGATGCTGCAATAAATTGGAGTCCAGGGTGGGATTTGAACCCACGATGTCGGTTTTGCAGACCAATGCCTTGACCACTAGGCGACCTGGACAGGGTTGGGAGCCTCGACGGGAGTTGCACCCGCTGCTTTCTGGCTGAGAACCAGAACGACTTATCTATTCGTCCACGAGGCTACACGGGGATGACGAGATTTGTTGGCGGAGCCTGCGCGTAGCGCATACTCGCGACCTTTCGCTCGACAGGCGATTGCTCTAAACCAACTGAGCTACACCCCCAAGTTTTGTGGCTATTCAATTTTCAAGGTTCAGCGTGTTTGATACCCAGGTTTTGTATTACTTGTAGTATCCAACTACATTTATACTACTACAACGTACTACAAGTTTGTCAAGGGATGCTACAAACTTTTTTTTGAGAAGTTTGTGAGCTTGAATCGCAAGCACTCTCGCGCTATGAAGGTGAGCGTCGAGAGTATGTCACCTGCTGTCGTGGCAGAATGAATAAAGATAAAAAGTGGAAAGTTGAGACGAATGCTTGCCAAGGTTGTAGCTACTGGCAGTAACCCTGGTGGTTTGTTGAGCTATCTCATGGATTCTGATAAAGAATACTCACTCTATGGGGGAAATATAGCAGGGCAGACTTACGGGGAAATCATGGCTGAGTGGAAAGCGATTAGCCAACAAAATCCTCGTACTGATAAAGACACCAAGCACGTTACGTTAAGTCCTCACCATAGCGATCTCGCCTCACACCAGAAAAATGGCTTGATATTGGCGAGTTCATGGTTAATGGGCTAGGTTACACTGATAATCTGTGGTTGATGATTAAGCATAAGCCCACAGAAAGCCAACAACAGAAGTATCCAGATGCCCAGCCTCACGTTCATCTGATGATTCATACGTTTGAATGTGACAACTTTACTAGAGTCAATTTGTTTAAGTCCGCTAAAGAAAATCAAGATTGGTTTTCTTGTTCATAAGTTATCCATTACACCTCCTAGCTAGAATCATCGAGCTAATCTAAATATAAATACGCTTAAGACAAAACAAATGATCGAACCTATATCTGGGGCTTTAACCGCTTTGGGAATTTTGACAGCTAATGAAATAGGCAGTTTTTTATTTATTGATGTTTTACTTCCTTTAGTACAAGATACATCTAAAGATTATCTAAAAGACTTTTTTAAAGGCTGTATTTCTAATATAGCTACTACTAGCAATAGTACACTTTTACAAAAATCTGCTGGTAAAGCTTTAAAAGAATTTTTGTCTTTATTCAAAGAGGAGTTAGAATTTTTAGGAATAGAAAGTAAACATATTAAAAAACAATATCTTGGTCCCATCAAAAAATTTGTTTATGCGGATGCAGTGAAGCCAATTCTAGGTAAAGCTTTTGAAAGTGATTGTCGTGCTATAGATACTTCAGCATTGCAAGATGCTTGGAATGATTTATATTTACCTGCTTTACCTGAAGATTTTGACTGGAAACAGATTGGAAAGCAATATTTACGCAAAGTCAAAGGAATTATTCGAGAATCAGAACAGTTAAGAGTTATTTTGGATTCAGAAAACCTAGAAGCCATTCGGATGCAGGCTGAAGAAAGCGCGTTAATCCCCGTTGACTTTAATCTCCAACAATATCGAGAAAGCATTCAAGAATTTTATGGTTATTTGAAATTAGATACCTTACATACCAGCGGTTATGAATATCGTCTTCAATTATGGAAGATGTTTGTTCCTTAATTAGCAAAAGAAGCATTACCCATTGTAGACATCCCTAAAGATTACTTGAGAGAGTTACAAGAAACTAATCAATTAGATCAATTAGAGGAATTAGAAAGTTATAGACAAACTTATATTAATGTTCCTGTTTGCTCAGTACTAGAAGTGGTAGAAGATACTGCCTGTCAATATTTGGTAATTTTGGGAGATCCAGGTTCAGGTAAATCTACTTTGACTCAGTATCTTCTACTGAATTGGGCAGAACAAAAATCTCGGAAAATTCCTTTGTTGATTGAATTACGCAAATATGTTAAAGACCGTAATT
The DNA here is from genome assembly GCA_036702875.1 of Oculatellaceae cyanobacterium. Lineage (GTDB taxonomy): Bacteria > Cyanobacteriota > Cyanobacteriia > Cyanobacteriales > PCC-9333 > Crinalium. The sequence goes on from DATNQB010000018.1 coordinate 3,791, forward strand.
TACCTAAAGATTTTTTGGAATTTTTTCATCAGGGGAGCGATGTAATCTGTCGTTTGAATCGTCATCAATTACATCAGGAACTAGCCGCAGGTAATGCTTTAGTTATGTTTGATGGCTTAGATGAAGTCTTTGATCCAGCTTTAAGAGATGCCATTATTACCGAAATTATTCGCTTTACTAATGAGTATAAAAAAGTTATAGTTATTGTAACGTCTCGAATTATTGGTTATAAATCACAACGCTTACGCGATGCTCATTTCAAACATTTTACCCTTCAAGATTTAGAGTTAGAACAAATTACTGATTTTATCAATAAATGGCATAATTTAGCTTTTGGTAATCATCCTGATAAATTAAGGTTACAAGCTCGTCTTATTGAAGCAATCAATTATTCACCAGCTATTAGAGAATTAGCTGGTAATCCTCTCTTATTAACAATGATGGCAATTCTCAACCGTAATCAAGAATTACCTAGAGACAGAGCAGAACTTTATGAACAAGCATCCAGAGTGTTATTACAAGAGTGGGATGTAGGTAAAAATTTACCCATTCCAGTTGATACTATTGGTCGTCAAGAAAAACAAGCAATGTTGCGTAAAGTTGCATATTTTATGCAATCAGCCCCAGAAGGTTTAACAGGTAATTTAATTAAAGTAGATGATTTAGAGAATATTTTACGTAATTATCTCAAAAACATTGAAATTAACTCGCCCTATCAAATTGCCAAACTAATTATCAAGCAACTTCGAGAACGTAACTTTATCTTATGCTTTCTAGGGGCCGATACTTATGGGTTTGTTCATCGTACTTTTTTAGAATATTTTTGTGCTTGGGAATTTGTTTGGCAATTTGAGAAAGAAAAAATTATAGATATAGAATTTTTAATCAATGAAGTCTTTGGTAAAAATTGGAAAAATGAATCATGGCATGAATTATTAAAATTAATTGCTGCTATGATTGAACCTAAATTTGTGGGTGAAATTATTAATTATTTAATTCAGCAATCTGGAGAACAGTATGAATTTATCAATCTGTTTTTAGCAGCCGATTGTTTATTAGAAGTTAGAAATTGGCAGGATTTAAAAGATATTTCAGAAATATTATTAGAGCACTTAACAAAATTAACTGAATACGGAGATTTATCCGAAATTCTTATTAGAGATACACTGATAAGAATTCGCTCTCTAACTATTGAGAAAATTGCTAAAACTTGGAGAGATAAAGATACAACTCTGCCTTGGCTCAAATCATTTATCGAACAAGAATTTTCTCAAGAGTATGCTTTTGTTCCTTATGCGGCAGTAAAAGCAATTGCTCAAAATTGGCAATATGAACTGGATACTTTATCCTTAATCAAAAAATGTTCTCGCTATGCTTTGAATAAATATGTTAGACAATCTGCTGCCTTAGAGCTAGGCAGACTTTGGCGAGATGATCCTGAAACATTTACTATTTTAGTTGATGTTCTAAAAAATGATGCTACTCCTGATGTTCGCTGGACAGTAGTGCGAGTCATAAGTCAATATTTTTCTCATCATCCTCAAACAAAATCATTACTTCAAGAAAGTTGTTTTGATGAAAATTTTAATGTCAGATTTAATGCCATAAAATCCATTGGCAATTGGTATCAAGAATCAGAAATCATAGATTTGCTCTATCGCTGTGCGAAAAATGATCCTTTTGTTAGAACTAACCCCTTGGAGGATAATCCTCGTAAAACTGCGCTGGAAGCAATTATTAAATATTATCCTGAGAATCCTTATACTTGGGAATTATTACAAGATAGGGCAACTAATGATCCAGATGAACAAGTGAGAGAGTTTACAAAAGAACAATTAAATCACGACAGAACGTAGGGTTTTTTGCCATAATTAATTATTCTTTAAGACGATTTGCATTCAATTTCATTACACTCAAATATAAGCCTAAATACTAAATAAATCTAGTTGAGGTTTATATTTACATTGGCAAATTTTAGGAAGGTTTGAATGATTAAGAAAGGCGATCACTTTTCCTATATGGTAGCCATGATTGCCAGCATAACTTTATCCCGCATTGACTTTAGCGTGCCATCAATAGGTACGGCTGATAGTAACGTTTGCACTTCTAGCTTTTCTAAATAAGTAACTTCGAGAGCGCGATCGCGCTTTTCCCTGGGTGGTTTGATTTCTATAGCTGGATTCACCGTTATCAGTCGATGCTCTACCGCCGCCTCATAAAAGCGCCTGACTACAGAAAGTTTCAAAGGTTACTGTCGCTGGCAAATAGTGCTTTTCATCAATCAGAAAGCGACGGTAGCGCTTGACCTCTTCGGGAGTTTGCCATAAGTCTACAAGTCTACAAAAGTGGATAGCAGATGCACTTCCGTAAGTAGATTACTGATAGCCTGGAGGGAGTTGAGGGGGAGCCAACATCGTTAAATTCTTTATCCAGATGGGTCAGAAATAGTCGATGTGATAACCCACATTCCGCACTTAGTTCTGCATTATATTTACGTAGCACATTAAGCTTAGGCAGTTTAGGGAACTGTACAAATCAGCGACTTGCGCTATCGCAGACAAGAGAAAAATTCAAGTTTTTAGATCTATGCGATCGCCAAGCTGCCCAAGTGTCATCACTACAAAATATAATACAAAATGAAGTGCGGAATGTGGGTTTAAGAACTGCTTCCGAGTAGTTTGGCATTGTGCCAAGAATATGACTTATCCAGAGTTTTTTATGATACGGAATACTTAATATTTAGCATAAGAGTACTCACTCGATAGCTTGAGTAGGACAATCTACTATAATTTTCCCCGTTTGTGTTTTTCAATTTCGGTGCTCGGTAACAACACCATTTTCTTAACTTTCTCCTCTATGGAATCGTAAATTTTACAATCGCTATTCAAGCAGTCCATGAATAATTTGTTTGCTGTGTAGTATTTTTGAAGCAGTTCTTCCTGCTGATTATTGAACTGCCAGTGTTGTTCAATTTGGCAAGAGGAAAGTTCAATATCTTGGACAAGATTATGGAGGCGGTATAGATGGCGAGATCGCCCAATCTCAATGGCTAATTCAAGATCTGTACCTAATTCGGGATCAATAACCCAAGCTAAAGAGAAAATTTGCCTTAACATCGCACCTTCATGAGTACTGTAAGCAGCGTAAACTTTACCACAAGCTATATCGAAGTAAATTGCTCGTATTGCAGTACGGTCATACCAAGTAGGAACTTCAACGGATAAAGCTTTCCCAGTGATCCAGGTTAAAAAATCTTGTATTCCTTCATCTCCAGTGACTAAGCTATCGATAGAGCGCTTCATCTCATATAACAAATTGGCAGCTTCTGCCTCGGCCATTTCGATTCCAAGAAGAAATACTGATCGCCACTGTTCCTCTGCAACATACGTGGCTAATTTTTGCCAGTCAGCACTTTCAACAAATGGTTTTGCCACAAGATATTCTTGAAATGTCAAATGTGAGAAAGACCAAATCTTCTGACTTCGCTCAATCAATAACCCATGCTGCGATTCGATCGCCCTCAACACCACCCGACTATCCCGCTGCCCAATCCCCAAAAACTCCGCAATATACCCATCAATCTCCGCCTGCTCAAACAACACATACTGGGGCTGCTCAAACTTCTTCACCGCCAGGTAACTCAATAGCTCCAGCTTCCGCTCCACCGACAAATCCCGATAAATCTCATCCCGCTCAATCTCCCGCGACTTGTCCCACTGCTCTAGCAGTAACTCCAACCCCTCTTCATAGAGCTTGGTACGGTTCGAGTAAAACTTCCCTGCCTGGTGAAACACTGCACAGGTCAAACTCAGCAAAATCGGCGTAATCGCCAACTCCCGAATCGGTTTATTCTCCTCCAAAAAGAGCAGCCCCAGAAACTCCTGCGCCCTCGCCAATCCCGCCAACTCATCCCCTATCACCGTCTTAAACCAATGCTCGGCAAATGCCCGCACCTGCGGCTCATTAAAATCTGCCACCTCCACATAATCAAACCGCTCAAACCGCGATTCCTGGCTCTGCGTTCGACAGGTCACAATCACCTGCACCTGTGGATAGGCACGAGCAAACCGCTTGATTTCCTTCGTGATGTTCTTCCCATCCTCCCCCGTCACCTCATCCAACCCATCCAGCAGCAGGAGCGCCCGACCTCGCTCAAGCACCATCTGATTTTCTACATTCAATAACCGCCAGCACCTCTCTAGATAACGCTCTAGCGAATAGGCAACCTCACGCCCATCCTCCACAAACTCTCGCAGCTTAATCAACACGGGAATCCGATACGCTTGTAAGTTTCCCGCATTGCACTCGGTCACCACTCGCTGCAAATAGGTGGTCTTCCCCGAACCCGGTTTGCCCACCACCATCAAGTTCGTATTCCTCGCCAGCACTTCCAGCCCCGACACCCGTTGCCGCTCTTTGCCCAAGCCAATGCGATCCAAACTGCGATAGCTCGAATACCCCTGCATCTCCGTCGTGAAATCCTGCCACAGGTCATCAAGTTCCGACTTGCGGCTACTGCTCAGCTCCTCTAAAATATTGATATCCACAAACAATTCACCCAAGGGCACCCAACGATCCACGCCCCAAAGCGGCATCGTGCCATGCAAGCGTTGGATGTCATCGTAGAGGCGCGATCGCACCTGTTGCACCAATTCATCAACTGAAAGCGGGTCTTTTTCTGCTAATGGGGTTTGAGTGGGGGATTGAAGTTCCTGAAGGAGAGATTTGATGATTTCTCGAATTGCTTCAGCATCAACACCTTGATAAATGCGATCGCCTACATGAATATCTTGCCCCTGCCCCAGATTGACTGCATACTTGCCCGTTTGAGTTACAATCTGACCATCAGTGTTGAGCCACTGTCGCAGAACTGCAATATCAGCCTCGCTTTGCTGGTGGTTGGCGATACGATCAAGGATAAACTTTAACTCATCTGGGAGATTCATGCTGAACAGCTTTTTATGTTTATGTTGTTCGAGCTATTTGGCGAGTTCACAGGTTTGGACAAGCCGCCAGTAGTGAAAAAAGCTTGCGGACTTTCAACTCTTCTAGTCTCTGTCCTTTCCACCATGCCTCATCCTGCGAGAGTTCGTACTCCAGATTTCTCTTGAACTCCTCTTTATCAACTTTATCACCGAGTAAAGAGCCGCCAAAAGCCATAAAATCTGCAAGCAACTGCTTCTGCCAATCTTGTCGTATCGTTGTTTTCGTAACTGTTCGTAGACTGTGTACAAAAGCATCCAAAGCTGCATTATCCATAGTGATAACCGACATGATTCCCCAAGGCAGATGTCCTACTGGTGCCTTGGCAGGATTATAAATAACTTGGCTAGCAGAAATCCAAGTATTCTGGATGTGCCAGCCGACGTGATCGCCAAAAGCCTGCGGCTCTTTTTCACATTGATTAAAGATTCGTTTCTGCACGCTGAAACCAAACCTTTGATTGCTGTATTCCAGCCACAGGCGATCGATAACTTGCAGAACTTGGCAGGGGAAGTTTTGGATTTGCTCTTCAGTAAGCCAACCTTCTTTTTCTGCCTTGACTGCCTTCAGAATAATATTTCTAGTTGTTTCATTAGCTTCTCGCCATCGCCCTGCCATCAGCAAGTTCTTTAAGCGAATATACTCTTCTTGCGGCAGTTCTTTAGGAAGGAGAGGAATAGAATTAGATTGGTCTCGGATAACTTCAACTAATTTCTGAATCGCTTCTTCGTTCCACTCAAAGTAAATGCGATCGCCAATGTGAATCTCATTTCCCTGCCCAATATTGACGTTGTATTTGCCCAGTTGCAGAATATTCTGATCTTTACTGGTGCTTAATGCACGAAGCAGGACTTGCAAATCATCTTCGGTATATTTTCCAACGGCAATGCGCCCAATGAGGGCATTCTCTTTAGTGGTTAATGCATGCAGCAAGGCTTGCAAATCATCTTCACTGGATTTCCCAGTAGCAATACGTTCAATAATGGAATTTAGTTCATCGGGGGCAATCATTTGATAGAGGTTGTCTAAAATCGGCGGAACCCACCTTAAATCTACGTCATTAAAACAGTCCCTCAGATGACCAGCTACTTCAAACAGATGGGGAATATCAGGAGTAGCAGTGGCAATTTCCTCAAGGGTGGGATTTTCATAAATCTGTTTTACTCGTGTTGCAATTGCTCGACAAACCCCACGCTTTAGCTCATCAGCTTGAGCTAGCTGCTGCAATTTCTTTTGGAAAAACTCTCGAATCAGTTGGTGCATACGATAGCTGCCTTTGCGCTCCCGCTGCAATAGGTGTAAGCTGCACAAACTTTCATCTCGAATCTCGTCTAGGTCACTTTTGGTTTGTTCAGATATAGCTTGCTCTACTAATGACCACGGAATAGGAGCCAAAGCGAACAAACTTAGCACACAGCCCAACTGTTTCGCTGGCTCATCGAGCATCTCCCAACTTAATTCAAAGGTGGCGGCTACTCCAAAGCGAGCTGTCATATCAGCATCAGTCTTTGTTAATGCCCGTGCTTCTAACCGTTTAGACTCTAACTGCTGTCGCATCTCTACCAAAGATAAGTCTGGCTTGCGGTTGAGGTAACGCCCCATCAGTTCTAGTCCTAGAGGCAAGTAGCCTAACCAAGTACAAAGTTTCTTAGCGTTGTTTAATTCTTGTTGGATACGTTCTGCTCCTATTAGCGACTCTAACAATGCTAGTGCCGCTGATTGATCCAACACATCAATCTCTAATTGCTTAATTGACTGACCCAACTGCACTCGTGTGGTGATTAGCACTTTGAAGCGAGAGTCGGCAGGAGGCAAGTAGGGCTTAATGACTTCGTAGTCAGAGACATCATCTAGCACTACTAATACTTCTCCTGGATGCCAGTGAGCCCAGCAAAATTCCACCTGAACAAGTATATCTTCATCAGGGGGATTGAGCCGGAGGCGTGATCGCCCAAACCCCACAATTTGAGTACCGATACCTACCGCTTTTGTCTGGAGCCAGCAAATTCCAGCCGGATACGTCTCCTTATATTTGTGAGCATATTGCAGAGCTAGCTCAGTTTTTCCCACACCACCCATGCCTGCTATAGCAGACACTGCCACTAGTTTATTGTCTTGAAGTTGCTGGTGCAAGATTGACAGTTCTCGCTGCCGACCGACAAACTGCACTACGCCGCTACGGGGAAGGTTTTCAGGAATCTTAAGTGGTTTAGGAAGTTGCTTTTGACCAACTTCATTTTTTACCTTTAATTGGACTTTTTTTTTAAATTTTTAAATACTGGCGTATGTTCCTCTGGGATTCCTTGCAAGGCGATCGCATCGCAGCCACCATAATAAGCATCTTCATACGAGTAACCTGCACCTAGTTCATCATAGAAACCAACTGCAAACTTAATCGCTGCATCGTCTCGAATCGTACTATTCATACCAACTAAATAATCAATATGTGTAGCGATCGCATCAGCTTGAATTTCCGAGTAGCAAGCATTGAGAACAACACATTCAAGCCCTCGCGTTGCAAATCGTTTAAATAAATTTACTAAAGCTTCAGTTGGAACGAGTTGCGCTCTACCAGCATCATCTTCCAAAACTAATCCATCTTCACCCGATCCATGACCACAAAAGTGAATAATTTGTGGGCTTAAATCCAACAAAGCACGACGCAAATCATCAGGGCGAACAGCCCATCGTTGCTGTAAAGTAAACTTTTCTCGCTGCTGCGACCTTCGTAAACCTTCATCAATTTCTCGCACTTCTTTATCTAGGCGCAATCTAGCTTCATTTGTAGGGCTGGAGGCTAATACTAAAATTGTCTTCGGGACACTACTTTGAGAATTTTCTCGTTGCGCCAAGTCCTGAAACTCCTCTTTAAGAATAGAGCGAACAATTTCTCGAATATCTGCGGCGTTAGCACCACTAAGTACAGAGCGAGTTACCTCTCGAATCGCTTCAGCATCAAGTCCTTGATAAGTGCGATCACCAATATGAATATCTTGTCCCTGACCAATATTGACATTGTATTTCCCAACCGACAACAAACTTTCACTTTTCCCTTCGCTCAGTAACCGACGAAAGGTAGCTATGTCAGCTTCAGTATGCTTACCACTGACAATGCGATCCAGAATGTTGCCTAGTTCATTAGAATTCATATGCACTAGAGGTTTTACGCTTCTTTGATAATAGCTGGCAATTGACTGGACTTTGTCAACCTTTCTTAAGGCTATTGTTGATAATCGCTTTTCTCACTTTGCTAAGTAGAGCATTTTACGGCGAGATAGGATGTCTAGTTCGCTCCTACTCTTTTTGATTTTGATATGTATCCCCCATTCGGATACTCGTACCTTGACCAATGTTGACATTATATTTTCCATACTGCTGTATATTCTGAATAATCTTTATAACCTCTTCCCTATCAATATATTCTCTTAGAACTTCGCCCAATCTAATGATCGACTTGCCGTAAGGCTCAGACTGCATAGCAGCATAACAACCGTTTTGGCTAGTTGAGCATAAGTAATAACCCATCTGAAGCTTACGGTTGAAATCAACAAGTTGCTCATTGAAATCAAGAAGACACCCATAAGTTTCATGATGTTCAGCAACTTTTGTATAGACACCAACTAAAGTACACATTACAAGATGAAACAAGGCATGGCGCTGAAGTGAATAATCATATTTTTGCTCAAGGATGCCCCAAGAAATGAATTGCAAAGAAACAGCAGCCGTACAAGGATACGGGTCTTCTCGATTGGCTCCAGCAATGAATAGATTTGTAAGACCACGATCAGATGCAGTGATTACGCCATCATGGAAAGCTATTAGAAGATTTTCTAAATTTAAGCCCATTCGTCTCTTCTGATTATCTAGAAACCATAGGATCTCAGTGTAATCAGCAACAGTTTTTTTTAATGGTGCCTCATTTTCGATCTCTAGAGGCAAAAGATAGAATTCAAAACTTTCCTGAGCTTTATTCGCCCTATCTAGAAAATTGACGAATTGATTCTTATAGTGGTAATGCGGAATAATAAAAACCTTGGGCATTGCAGCTTATCCTAGCCTTAAACTTTATATTTAACAGTGCATTGAACTACAAGATATAATTTGTACTTAACTCTTACTTTTTGTTGTATGTATCTCCAATCTGGATGCCTGTACCTTGACCAATATTCATATTGTATTTTCCATGCTGCTGCACAGTCTGACTAATCTTTTCTTCTCTACCAGCTACCCTAAGTGATTCAGCATCTGATTGAGTACCTTGCCGCTTGAATAAATACCCATCCCGCACGCGCATGAAGATGACAGGGGTGGCAAAGTCCCGTTTGCGATATTGGGTTGGACTCAGCGCGATCGCACGTCTTCCATATTGAGCCGCAATGTCCACTGGATCTTCTGCCGCCAACTGTTGATAAAAGCGCAGAGCAAAGCGGCTAGCAGTGCTGTTCGTCACTTCATATTGCATCGCCACAACCACAGGCACATTCTGTTGCACAACCTTGGATGCAACTCCCACAAATGCCTGGGATGAAGACAGCATTCCGCTTTGACAAGCTTGTAACATGACTACGCCTGGGCGGTGTTGATTAAATAATTCGCTGAAGTAATCTGCATCCACCCACATTGCGTCATCAAGGTCAGGATCGACAAAAGCTATTTCACCGACTTCTTTACTGCCCTCATTTTGCATCCGTCCGTGACCAATGAAGTGAAAAATATGAGGATCTTTGGACAGAATAGTATCAATCGCTTCAGGGTTAGCAGAACTGACTATTGGCAACAATTCCACTCGGTTTGCTTACTCAACTGCCAGTTTTTCTAATGCTGCTTGGACTGGTTCGTAAGCGACGGGTGGTAAATTAGGAGGAGCAGAGATAACTAATGCAATTCTCAGCTTTTCATCTGGTGCTAACTGAATTGGTTGTGCTGCAATCCACTGCGATCGCCTGCGGGAAAAAACCAAATCCGGTAATGTCCCCATCCAGATTGTACCTAGATTAGCTCTTGCAGGCACGCACATGAATTCCCAAAGGTCATTCCCTGTTCGTCGATATCCAGTTCAACTCGCAGTAGTTGTTTTTCCTGTTGCACCACCTGATAGTAAGAGGTAAAAAAATCCTGGTGCAACCCATCATCAAACAAGATGTCAAATAAGGCTTCTCCGAGCGATCACACTAAATTAGAATCGTTCAATTCGTTATTTTTGGCAGCTTCTAGCAGTGGTGCAATCTTTGGCAACTTCTCCTGATAAGCTGTTCCACATTTAAATTCCACAATTTTGAGCATGAAGCCCTTGCGCCGCATACATCAAATTGGAAAACTAAATGTGGATTAGCTTACCAAAGTGCGCCGCTAGGCTGTCCCTTGTCTTGATGTTGAGCATCCCACTGCGATCGTGGTTAGCAACGCAAATGCGATAGGTTTGGTATGTTTTCGCCATAAGTTTCTACCTCTGCCTTTGAGCCTACTTTAGCAATAAAGTTTGTTAGTCATCACCCTTTAGGCAGATTTAACTCCCACTTCTCAACATCACCACGAGCAAAATGACTGGCTGCTTCGTTTTTCTGCTTGAGAAGTTGTTTCAAATTCTCGGATAAATTGGCAAAAACATCTCGAATATCAGCCGTTAGCCAATTTAGATCGGGTTCAGCCCATACTGTACCCTGCAAAGTAATTAATTTAGTTCCTTTGGGTACTTTAAAAACAATGCCAAATTGCGCTGTGCCAACTTTCTGTAGTTCCTGATCCTGAATTCGCCAGTAACAAGTAGATAATCCTTCACCATTGGTCAGAATTTCAGAATGACCGAAATTATATTGATATGCAGGAATTGCTAAAAATGCCTTGAAGTTATTCTTGCTGGCAACATTAGCTTTGATATCTCCTGGTATCAAATCTAATAATTCTGCCAACTTGGAGGAATCAATACCCACATCCCAATTCAAGTTGCCATTTAATCCCACATCCATACCCACTCCAAGGTTCATTACTGAATGCCACTTTTGAGCGGGAAACAAGCTAACAATAACTGGTTCATTGCTACCTTTAGGGCTAAAATCTAACTCACACGTTAACCGCGAGAATGTAGCACCACGTTCAGGACGAAGAGCAACAGTCAGCGTCATATAGTAGAAGTCGAACTGCTCTTGCATCTGTTGTTTGTAGATGCTATCGAGTTCAGTACCACTATCTTTGAAAGTATTTTCTGTGAGCCTAATTAACCGATCTCTGGGATTACCAAAGCTGATTTTAGTTTGAAATAAGCTATCAACTTTTTCTGCATTTATCCCCAGTTTTGTCCCACCTGCTAATGTTCCTTCCCATTTCTGAACTTCTTTGAGTAATTCAGATAATACGGCATCGTTTTCATCAAAGTTTAGTTTGAATAGTTTATCGGTCATATTGAGGGCTTCCTTAACTTCATTTAGCACAATTGATATCTGCTTTGACCCCAAACCTGCTAGATTATTACGAACACTAACAGTATCAGGATGATTGCTACCTAAAACACGATCATAAATTTTAAAAGCTTGTTGGTATAAAAGTTCGGCTTCGCTGTAGCGTCCTTGTGAATAGTAGAGATTTGCCAAGTTGTTAACGCTAGTGCCGACTAAGGGATGCTCTTGTCCAAGCAAGCGTCGTCTCAACTCCAAAGCTTGTTGGTATAAAGGTTCGGCTTCACTATAGCGTCCTTGCGAAGAGTAGAGATTTGCCAAGTTGTTTAGATTAGTGGCAATTAACGGATGATCTTGTCCCAATGAGCGTTGATACAACTCTAAAGCTTGAATGTACAAAGGTTCGGCTTCACTATAGCGTCCTTGCGAAGAGTAGAGATTCGCCAAATTGTTTAGATTAGTGGCGACATCGGGGTGGTTTTGTCCTAGTAAGCGTTGTCTTAACTCCAAAGCTTGTAGGTACAAAGGTTCGGCTTCACTATAGCGTCCTTGCAAATAGTAGAGATTTGCCAAATTGTTCAGGCTAGTGGCGACATCGGGATGGTCTTGTCCCAGTAAGCGTTGTCTCAACTCCAAAGCTTGTAGGTACAAAGGTTCAGCTTCACTATAGCGTCCTTGCAAATAGTAGAGATTCGCCAAATTGTTCAGGCTAGTGGCGACATCGGGATGATCTTGCCCCAAGCGGGTTTGTACTGTGGATAAACACTGTTGATACCAAGGTTCTGCTAGCCTATACAATCCCTGACTGTCATAAAATGTCCCCAACCCTGCAAAAACCCAGATTAAATCTTCATTGTTAACCGCATCAATCAGATTTTCAGCAACTTCCTGTAAATGCGGTATGTAAATTGTCAGCGACTCGATTAACTCGCGGGTGGGAGATTGGGGAATCTCTTGCGCCACTCTCACAATCCAAGCAGCAAAAGCTTGTCTAAGATCGTTTGCTTGTCCTGAACCAGTTAACTTGGCTTGCAAAAACTCGCGAATCAGGGGATAAATTGTGTAGCATCCCTCTGTTTCTACCAGTCGCTGAATTAAATGCCGCTTGTAAAGTTGCTTTTTCGCCTCGTTAATATCTTCTAGTTCCCAATTGAATAACTCAGCCTTAGATTGTAACCATTCCCAGACAAAGCCGTTTAAAGCAAACAAACTTACAAATTCAGCGATAAGCTGCGCGATGGGATTTAGTTCTTGCCAGCTTAATTCAAATGCGGCTTTTACTCCTCGCTGTGCTGTACTCAAGTTTTCCCACTGTGACGAATTTAAAGCTTCATCGCCAATCCGCTTTTTTTTCAGCCGCTTTAACATTGCTGCTAAAGACAAATCTGGGTTATCTGTCAAATAATTCGTGACTAATTCGACACCCAAAGGCAAATAACCCAACCATGCACACAAACTTTTTGCTGCTTCTTTTTCCCTCTCTATTCGCTTGTCATTTTCTCCAAGAATTGCTGATAGCAGTTGCAAAGCTTCTTCTTCAGACAGCACATCTAAAGAAATTTCTCTAACGACATTGCGGTCTAAATTTCGCAACCTTGTTGTCATCAATACTCGAAAGCGATTATTTGTGGGCAGTATTTCTCGATAACCTGCTAAATTAGTTACATCATCCAACACTACCAAAACTAAACCTTCTGGCGGTTGCCAATGCTGCAAACACCAGCGCACTTGTTCGGTTAAACTCAGCACTTTTCCACCTAATTTCTGTGGTACTTCCAAAGCAACGTAAAGCTGCACAAACTGAACAATTTCTGCGGCTAAATTGGTTTCTCTGGCATTCAGCCAACAAATCCCCCCAGGATAATCATTTTCATACTGCCTTGCATATTGTGCTGCCAAAGTTGTCTTTCCCACTCCTCCCATTCCCGCAACAGCCAAAATTGCCACACGGTTTTGTTGCTGCAATTCCTGATGCAGTGTTTCTAGTTCCTGCGTCCGTCCGACAAAGTTAGCAGTATCAGCGTAAGGAATATATTTAGGGGAATTTGATAATTGTGACTGTTTAGATAACTGTGGTTGCCTATGCTTAACTTCTGGCTCCAAATAATCAATTAAACTATTACTTTCAAGTGAATCAGCAAATCTTGCATAATCTCCACCTAACCGCTTTAAAATCTGGTTTGTAACTTTTGCAAAATAAGCAATTTTTTGGGCATCATTAATATCTTTAACTTTTTTTTCTTTTCTTAAAACGGCAGCGAAATTTTCCAGCGAAAACCCCACTTTCTTTGCTACATACTTCGATACTTCATCCACGACATTCAGCACATATTCTGAAGGAACAGAATCAACTAATAGCTCCCGTACTTCTTCTATAAAATCATACTGAACATAATCAGGATTAGTTTCTGAATTAATTTCAGATAAAGGTTTTAATAATCCTCCTAAAAACACCTCAGCCACATGAACTTGTTGAGAATTTTTTAAAAGCATTTCCCGAATCAACCGCACAATAGGTAAAGTAATCACGGGTGCAGCAGCTAATAATCCCGCTAGTTTTCGAGCCATCGGTGAAGCTGTGACTCGAAAAGCCTGCACGCGCTGTTCTGCCCTTAATTGCTCGTAATCAAGATTAAATAATCTAGTTTCCTTATTAATAGGAGTTACATCTAACTTAAAAACATACCCTAACGTCCAAATACTGCCTCTACCCGCTAACATTTGCGCCCAAGTTGCCACTTTATCTGGTTCTAAGGTAAAAACAGGGACTTTAATACCTCTATCCTCTTCCAGTTCGTCCCACAATGAAACTTCTTTGGCAATTAATTTCTGGTTAAACACCCCTGGAATTAACCCTTGCAACCGCACTTCTGAAGCTCTCCCCAAAGCAGTTCTTTTCCACAGCCATTTAGGAAGCATCTGGACAATTGCCATTACACCTCGCCTTGTCCAGATTTCTAACGCAGACATGACCTTGCCATTGCGCCAAAGAGAGGAGACACAATCGCTAACTACTAACACTAACCGACGACCGCTAGGATCAATTAATTCGGCTGGACTGCGGAGAGGTTGATTTTTAGCTGTTGCACCGATACCCCGACGAATCTGCACTTGTTCCTGTTCGTCTGCAATCAGTCCCCATACTCGCACATCTCGGAAAATTCCATAATTTTTCAGCAACCGTTCTAAATCTCGAATCGTATGCCGCCAAATTTGCATCGAGATACTTTCATCAACTACCAATTCTAGGTCTAACCAAGGTTCTAAGGTGGGTCTTAATACAGGTAGCCATAGTCCTTCATCAGCAATTCGTTGAATAGTAGCGGCTTCATCTAATACCAATGTTGTCCCAGAGGGAATACGACGCATTAAGGGTTTTAACGCCCGTGCTAAAGTTAAAGGTTCGCGCAAAGAAGGCGCATCAGGAACTTTAAAGAATAGGTCTGAACCTGTAGAGGTCTGATTTTGAGTTCGGGGGTAAATACCTGCTTTTTGTTCCTCGGTTGGCTGGTTTCTGCCTGTTGCTTGTGAGTCCGAAATCTCTGGCTGCAACTTGGGAAAGGTTTCCTTGCTGTCTCTATTGTTAATTCCTGCCTCGTCTTCCTGACTAAAGGGAAAGTCTGAAGAGATTAACTCAGCTTCCCCCATGTAAAGTGCCAGCCAGATTGTATCGGCAATTTCCTCTGCCGACAGTCCCACTTCTTTACTCAAGGCAGTAATTAACTGGTCAATCATCTGTCCTCCGCACTGGTCAAGTATTTCAGTAAGACATTAACCAAATCCTTTTCATCTTCTTGTTCTGGCTTAAACTCACGAGTAACCATATAAATCGCGTTCAGGAGTTGATCTGTAGCAATATCCCCCCCTGCTCGCAATTCTATAAACTTCTTGATTAAATCTTCTATTTTTGTCTCATCTTGGGTTAGCACCTCACTACCCAAATGAGCTTTGACGATATCCTTCAATGCCGTTGCATCAGGATCGTAGGGCATATTTAACCGCAGACAACGCCTTAGAAACGCGGGCGGAAAATCCCGTTCGCCGTTGTTGGTTAAGACAATGAATGGAAAATTATGACAGCGTATTCGTCCATTAATAACGGGTACGTCTATGCCATCATAAGTGCGAACCTCTACCCGATTCTTAGAAATTCGCGCTAATTCAGGGATTTCAAATTCTCCCTCTTCAAACAAAGTGAGTAAATCGTTGGGTAAATTAATATCACTCTTATCTATTTCATCAATCAGCAATACACGAGGACGGTGGGAAGGAAGAAGCGCCGTACCCAAAGCGCCAAGCTGAATGTAGCGACCAATATCTTTGCTTTTATCCCCCATTTGCACATCTTGAAGACGAGCGATCGCATCATAGCGATATAATCCTTCCTGTAACGTTGAACGAGCAGTAATATACCAAGGCAACACTGAACCCAATTTTAATTCGTAAGCCACGGCATAGGCTAAAGAAGTTTTACCCGTTCCTGGTTTACCTGTAACTAACAATGGTCGCCTTAAATACAAAGCAGCATTTACCATATTAATGACACTATTTCGGTCATTAGTTTTATCAGCATTAATTTGAAAACTTTTCCCCCGTTGTTCTTCTCTGTTATCTTTATCTAACCCTTTATAAAACTGTTGCCAGCGCTTCTCAATTTCTTGGATTATCTCATCATCAGCATTAGTAAATTTACGCCAACTTGGAGGAGGAGGAAGGCGGTTAATATCATTGTGTGGTTCCCTATTTCCTTTAAAAATCTTCCAATCAGTCATTTTATGTGATTCAACTCCTCGTTATTGTCCGGTTGTGATTAATTGACTCATAACATCAGGCGTAAGACGATGAGGATTTTCCCAAAGCAGTGCTAAATGAAACCCTAAGTGTTCCTCAGTTTGAGCATCAGCTATTTCTCTAGTTTGTCTAACTGATTCACATAAATGGCATAAAGGTTTGAAAGTTAAAACTTCATTAATTGCAATCACCTGATCTAAATTATGAATATCACATCTTGTCCAAATCGCTATGGGGGTTGTTGCTGTTAAGATAGCTTTAAATAACTCTTTTGTTCTGGCTTTAGGTGGAGCGCAAGTTACCTTAAGTCCAATTTTTTCGTTTAGTTTAATTTTCAGTAATTTCCAATTAAAGCTTTCCATTTCTTCAAGATGCTCAAACGAGTTTTGAATTGGCTCCTTATGTAAAACATTTCTAACCTTTTTCCAATTTTCCTTCCAATAATATAGATAAGAATCTAAATATTCAAGATTTAAACGTTCTAGCGATCGCAGTCTAATATGATATTTAATCCCTAAAGTTATTTCATCATCTATTGGGTCAGAAATTTTCCAACGATCCACTTCTGTACACATTAAATTGATTGGTAAAAATACTTCAATAATTAGCTGATATTGTTGACCTCTTAGACGTTTTAAACTTTTTTTCAGATATTTATTCAGTTGTTGTTCTATATCATTAAATTTACATAAAGTTCCTCGTTGTTGCTCATCCTGATCTAGTAATGATTCAAACTTAGATAAATCATTAACTGCTAATGAATCATCAATGAGTAGCCACGCATTTAGTAAAAACTGTTCGTTGTTATCGTCACAATGCTCAACTGTAGCAATTAAATAAGATTTAAATTGGCCTTGTATATTAGAAAAAAAACCTGGAGATGAATTATTTTCATTCTTCCCTAAAGACTTTTTTGAGGCTGGTTTTATAGCTAACTCTATTAATTTTTTACGAATTTCCTCAGAAATATTCGTATCTTTACTTAACTGGGCAAAAAACTCAGGTAATCTTCTAAATTCTTCAAGTTCTTTTAAGATTTGTGAAATATTATTTCCCCTTAAACCCCATACTCCAGCATCAAGAGGTAAAGCGTCTTGATAGGCTTTTTGAATACTCTCTTGAGGGATGTCATGAAAATTGAAATCGTTTAAGGACTCTTGAGAATCATTACCCACATCACTATTTCCAGCTAGCAATTGAATAATCGTACAGTTTTGATAAATATTACGGTTATCAATATCTCTTCCGGCTACATCCCCACTGTGAGTATTTTGATGAATACCACTTGCTTGTTGAATAACTTTAACTAAGGCTTCCATCGCTTTTTCGTCCCACTGGTTGTAAATGCGATCGCCTATATGTATATCTTTCCCTTCGCTAATATTGACATTAAATTTACCCAGTTGAAGCGAAAGTTGAGAATTATCACCACTAAGCAAAGCCTTACGTAATTGGGATAACTCAGCTTCAGTGTGTTGCCCTTGGGTAATTTTATGTATGATTTGGATGAATTTGTCATCTGTCATAGTGTAAAAAAGATAGGTTTTTGTTGATGGTTCTGAAGTATGCAATTGCCTTTACAACTTATTAATTCCTTCTAACTGAAGGAAATGTAAACGTCCTGAATGTTCACCAGCAATAATTGTCATTCCATCTGGGGCAATAGCAACAGCATCTAACTCACTTTCTCCGATGAAACTAGCAACTACCTCTCCAGTTTGCAAATCCCAAACTTTGAGGGCGTGATCCCATGAACCAGAAACTGCCAATTTTCCATTAGGCATAATCGCTACCGCCCATATCCAGTTGTAATGTCCACGAAGGGAAAGCATTTCTTCTTTAGTTTTTACATTCCAGATTTTTAACGTGTCATCATTAGAAGCAGAAACGGCTAGTTTTCCATCAGGCGTAATCGCTACTGCATTGACCCAATCTGTATGTCCCGTAAAATTATATAATTCAATTCCACTAAGCAAATCCCAAATTTTAAAATCTTTACCCCGCGAGCTAGATACTAATTGCTTTCCATCTGGTGTAATAGCTATTTTTTTAACTGGAGAGACTTTTATAACCTTAAACAATTCCATACTATTCTGGAAGTTGTAGACTTTTAAGTATCCAGATTTTCCATCAGTAATAATATTGCGTCCATCAGGAGTAATAACAAGTACTTCTCCTGTCTCGCAATATTCGTTATAAGTATGAAGTTCAACTCCACTATACAAATCCCAAACTTTAAGACTTCTATCGTCTGAAGCAGAAATAGCTAATTTACTGTCATTCGTGGTGACGACGGAATTAACATGACTTGTATGTCCAGTGAGCGTATATAATTCTTTTCCCGTCTTTACATCCCAAACTTTAAGATTTCTATCGTCTGAAGCAGAAACGGCAAATCGACCGTCAGCAGTAATAGATATTGCTTTTATCCAACCTTTATGGTTTGTAACGCGATGTGCTTTTGCTGCTAAATCCCAAATCTTGAGAGTCATATCTGAAGAGGCAGAAACAGCACACTTTCCATCAGGGGTAATTGCAATTGCATTCACCGATAAAGTATGCCCATCAAAAATAAGCAATTTTTCTCCTGTCTCTAGATCCCAGATAATGATACGGGAAGAATTAGAACCAGAAACAACTCGTTTTCCATCAGGAGTAATAGCTAATGTTATCACCTCAGCATTATGCTCAGTAAACGTATATAACTCTTTTCCTGTTCGCAAGTCCCAAATTTTAATAGTCCTATCCTTAGAGCCAGAGACAATTCGTTTTCCATCAGGAGTAATAGCTACTGCCATTACAGAAGCAGTATGCCCAATTAAATTATGTCGTACTTGTCCCGTTGGCAAATCCCATACTTTGAGGGTGTGATCCGATGAAGCAGAAACAACCAGTTTTCCGTCTGATGAGATCGCTATTCCATTTATTGACTTATTGTGTCCAATAAAGGTATACAGTTCCTTTCCTGTTCGTAAATCCCAAACTTTTAAAGTATTGTCTGCAGAACCAGAAATAACTATTTCATTGTAAATGACAACTACTCGTACACTTTTTGTATGTCCAACTAATGTGCGAAGTTGTTCTCCTATCTCTAAATCCCAAACTTTGATAGCTGTGTCATCTGAAGCGGAAACAGCTAATTTCCCATCAGGCGTAATTGCTACTGCTCTTACAAAGCTATCATGTTCAACGAAAGTTTTTATTACGTTCCCACTATTCAAGTCCCAAACTTTGATAGTTGTGTCATCTGAAGCGGAAACAGCTAATTTTCCATCAGGCGTAATTGCTACTGCTCTCACCCAATCCAGATGTATAGTAAGAGTTCGCAATAATGCTTCTCCAGGTGGTGTGAAACTAGGACTTAAGGGGCGTAGCCAAGGCTCGGATTGCGGATATTGTTTTGCTTGTTCTAACATTACCTGAATTTCAGGCATTTCAAAAGACAATAAACGTCCTAATAGTTGCCCTGCTAATTGAATTTTGTCTTCGTCTAAAATATTTGCTGACAAGCGAATTGTATCTTTAATTAATTTTAAACTAGACTTATTATCCTTAGAAATCTGGATGTCAGGCGCTAAAGCCAATTCATAATCTTCAATTAGTAGCTGTGGTTCTGAAACTGAATAAATTTTATATTTAATAAACTCAAACTTAGTCAGTAATTCACATAAATCATCTCCCATACCAGATTCAGCTAAATGATATGGCAAATGCAATCCATATTCCACATCTTCAGGCGAACGATTGTCAAACTCACTCATGGCGATGGCGATTCTTCCACTTATTTAACTGATCTTTGGCGATTAATTGATGAACTCCTGGAATGGTCAGCCCAGTTTTCTCCAAAATGTCCTTACGATGGAGAAAATCTCGAAAACTGGCATGGTAGACACTATAGCGTCTTGAATTATCCTTGAGTAACTCATGTAAAAACTGTTCCCACTCATTCAATACAGTTTGCACTGTACGAGTATCTTCCCCAGAAAAATCACAAATTTGTTGGCGAGAAACAGGCTGCTTTACCTCTCCTAAAATGTAAACAATTTTAATTTTTGCATCGGGCAATGGATTTGTTGTCATCCCCATGCGCCGCCAGTGAAAATCATAATAACCTTGTAGTCCTTGAGGGAATTGTTCTAGAGTTATATCCTGATATAAACCACTTTCAATATCTATCAAAATATAGCGCAAGTACATAAAATTATTTTCACTTTTTTTTACTATTTTATTTGTGAATTCTGTAACAGTTTCTCCTCTTACATCAACACGCTGACGTAGATTTTCACTCCTGCCAACTCGATTCGCAATATAGGTTCCCACATCTCGTTTACTGTCAGTTTGATAATCCAACAGATTGAGGGTTTGCATAGGTGCAAAACTGGTTAGAGGAACTTCTACATCCCTTCTTCGGGTAAGGATAAAATAGACCCCATCTGGTAAATGAGCAGGTAGATAAAGGATATTTGCAGCATCTCGATAACTATTTGCATCTACTTCATCCAGCGCATCCACTGCAATAATTACCTTCATTCCTTTCCTTTGTTGTGCTACCTCATCTAACAATTGTCCGAGAAATTCTCCATCTTGTTTAGCATTAACGGGCAAAGAATCGTAAGGAATCTGATAACGTTCAATTAATTGGCTACAAACGCTTTCGAGAAACTGATCTGCTCGATTAGGGCCTTGAAGCAATTGGTTAAAATGTGCAATACAGCCTGTATCATTTATATACTTTGCTAAAATGGCACTTTTTCCCTGTCCTGGGTCGCCAATTATGGTAAAGTAACCTTTAGAATTATTAGTAATAAAAACGTTAATGGCATCAAAGACATACTCACGTCCTACAAAATCTTGCGTTTTATCATTAATCAGGGATTGAAATTGACTGGAAATGTAGGACGGTTGTTTTAATGCTTTGAGTAAAGCTTCAATGGTTTGTTTATTCCCTTCAACCAATTGAATCAGGGCTTTTACAGCATCCTCATCCCACTCTTGGTAAATGCGATCGCCTATGTGGATTTCTTTCCCATCTCCAATATTGATATTAAACTTACCTAGTTGCAGTGAAAGTTGACAATTATCTGCACTACTCAAAGCTTGACGTAATTGGAATAACTCAGCTTCAGTGTGTTGCCCTTGGGCAATTTTATCTACGATCTGTTTGAATTCGTCATCTGTCATAGTGTTTAGAGAGATAATTATTGTATTGAGATGGACATTAGTAACATGCTACTAGGCAAACAGTAATCTACCTTTAGCTTCTGGAATAGGTCGCCCTAATTCTTGTGCTGTTGCAATCCACTCTTGGATTACGATTTCGGCATTTTGCACCGCTTCTTGATAGGTTTCCCCATCTGCCACACAACCAGGCAACTCTGGCACTTCAACAATGAAGGTTTGATCCATTTCACTCCAGTAAATAATCAGTTCATACTGAATCTTCATCTTGACCTCCAAGTTAATAATTCAAAATTACATTGCGAACTTGTTTAACCTGATATGCTTTGGCTTTTCCTAAGCGAGTTTGTCCTTGTAATTTGGGTAGAAGATCGCTGACTACTCTTTCCCTTCCTACCCAGGTCTGCTCATTGTAGTTCGATGGCATTGGTGGCTTAAGCACCATACCGACAATATCTTCACTTTTAGCTTTGATTAAGGCTTTAATCGCATCCTCATTCCATTCATAATAAATGCGATCGCCAATGTGAATATTTTTACCATTACTAATGTTAATAATATTTTTGCCCACTTGAAAACTTATTTCTTCATCATTTTTAAGAGATTGATTAAGGATTTTGATGTCGCTTTTTTCTACTATTCCTTGGAAAATTCTGCTTATAATCTGATTGATTTGATTTAAATTAATCATAATTTTAAAAAGCAAGATTTGTATTGTTAGGGTTGAAATAGCCAATAACGAAGATCTCTAATTTTTTTTGCCACTAAACCAACCCTTTCCCCAGGCAGTAAATTATTTTTAATCAAATAGAAAATATCACTAATCACTGAACGATTGTCACCAAAATAAGAATGTCCAATAAGACTTGTATCAACAAGAGAGGCATCAATAGTATCAATTCCATCAACTATAACAATTTCTTGTCCTGAATCTCCAGCTCTTGGAAGTCCACCGTGAAATTTTTTTGAAGCACTTAAAGCTTTATCATTAGATGACGCATAAAGAGTGAAAAAATTTGCTTTTTCATAAAAATCTTTTGCAAACTGTTTAAATACATCAGCATCAATATCGGGTGCCGCAAAAATAATATGACGTAATGAAGCAGAATTATCAGAAAGAGCTGATAAATCTGTTTCCTTTATTACTCTAGCTAAAGCACGATTACCCATACTATGGGCAATTGCATTAACAGATTTAGCACCTACCATAGTTAATAAAAACCTTACAAATTCCTTAAGATGTGGGATTGTCCACTCAATATTGTTTTCATCAGAAGGATACATTTCCAATCGTGCCGCAGAAGGCCAACTGTAACAAATTGCAGTACCAAGAAACTTGAGATCGTGAGTGATTTGGGCAGTTCTTAATATGGCATCTTTAAAGCTAGTATTATAGCCATGAATAAAAAGTAATATTTCAGGCTCTTCTAATTGAAAAAGACTTTCACGCAATTTAGTTTGAAAATATTCTTGAGTCCAACTTTCAATATTGAGCAAAACTATATGTTTGTTTATATCTTCACTAAATTCTAGTTTCCACCATTTAGGTCTTTCTATATATCCCATGCGATGATCTGCTGGAATACTAACTTTTGCCAAACCAAATTCAAGCTCTTCTTTTGGATTTCGAGAGCCTTCATAAATAACTTGAGTTAAATTATTATCTTCTCTTTTTCGATCAGTCGCAAAATAAACAGGTATCTCAATATTAGATGGTTCTTTGACTTGAGGTGGCAGATTCAAATCCCATCCTTTATCATAAGTTACTTGTACATTAGATGGTTTATCATATTGTTGATTATTAATCACATCACCAATATGAAGGTTATTAGCTTCATTAATATTTGTAATATATTTTCCATATTGATTAATAACATCAGCAATTTTATTAATCTTCTGAATTGCTTCAGGCTTCACCTCATCCCATCCTTTATCAGGTAAACCATTACCACCTTGTAAAAGAGCGATCGCAAAATCACCTGTATCAAAATCAAAATGAGGAGTTTGTTCTGCGCTATGCAATTGGCGAGCGCTTTCCGGTACTGCTTTACTGAGATAGTTCATTAAATTAGAAACTTTTACCTTTGTCTCTCCAGGCTTATTGGCAGCACCCTGCAACGCTTCAAGAAAGTGGTAAGTGTAAATACTAATTGATGTATCTTTTATCCAAGATTTTTGCTCGTATTCAGAGGAAGTAAATACTACTCTGCCTTTACCTTGCTTGAGAGCATCAATTATTCCTTTAGATGGTGCAATTCGCTTAAAATCTTCAAATTCCTCTAACAATTCCGCATCTACTCGTGCAGCCTCTTCATCCTTAGAAGTAGCCATTCCTGCGGCATGACAGCTATCAATCACAACCAATAACCGTTCAGCCGGAATCTGCCTTAACGCATCTGTAAACGCTTCAGCCGATAACGCAGATGCAGCCAACTTGGTAGGCTTAACATCATGCTGTAACAGATAGTAGTGATCATTAGTTTTATCTACCCAACCGTGTCCTGAATAATAGACCAGTACCGTAGCATTTTTATCTACCTCTACTTTATCTTTCAGCCATTTCAAACCATCTAGAATCGCGTTGCGAGTAGCTTCTGCGTTGTTCAGTACCCGGATATGTTCCTTGTCATTAGGATAAGCACATAATTCAGGGTCAATTAAAGCTGCATAAATTGCTTGCGTATCTTTAACAGTCACAGGTAGAGAAAGCGGCTTATAAGCAGACTCTCCGACACCAATTAGTAACGCATAACTATGATTAAGTAATTCAGCCATTTCAATCTACTTGTTATATTGAATTATTGATCCGTATTCTCAGCCCGTTAGTTATTCCTGATAACGACTAACGCGGAAAACAAGATAGTTGTACTCTAACAGCGAGCGATCAGCTTTGTGGACAATTATGCCTAAATCTGGTCTGTAAATCCATTTGTTCCAGTCAAGGGTATCTTCACTTGGCACTTGCACAGCAATATAGTTGCCTTCTGCCAGACGCATCCCCATCGCTGCATCTTCAAAATCTAGCCCCAGATAGAACTTCTGCACTGCTACATTTTCACTACGGCGAGCTAAGGCTTTCACTATTCCTAAAGTTAGTGTCGTAAAAGGAGCAAGCGCAGGTTGAGCAGTGGTTAACAACTTCAGACCAGTCTGAAACGGTGAAGATTCTAACGCCGTTAAAAGCGCTCGATCTGCTTCGTTTTTAACGTTAATGGTTGAGCATTCAAAAGCAATTCCCTGAGAACCCACATTCAAACCGATGAAGATTGGATAGCCTATAATCCCTGCTGATTGACCCTCCTGTACTCGATAAGTTTGACTGAAACTGATGGACTCCTGAGAATCTGCTACCTGATTGCGAGCAGCAAAATTGACCATAACATCGTGAATGCCACCACCTGGGTACTTCTGAATCCGCAGGCGATCAAGGCGAATGTTGATGCGGTTATTCTTTAGGGTAGTATCAGCAGCGATCGCACCTGGATATTGAATTGCTTGAGGTTCTGTAGATCCCTGCTGGCGTGGGGCAATATAGCCGAATTGATGAGTTGCGTGTGACCAAGGTTGGTTTTGGACTGAGTTGAAGATATTCAATATATCTTCTACACCTTTTTCTTTAACTTCTACTTCTCCAGAAAAATCAGGATCGTTCATCTGTTGAAGCTTAGACACAATCAGTTCTGGGTCATTGTACTCTCCAATAACCTTCAAATCCTTCAGTACAGTCAACGGCTCATCGTTTTGCACCTTGCCCTCCAAGTTTTGAATATAAAATTCTCAATAGAAAATTTATTGATCGGGGTTTTCCCTAAGCCTAAGTGAATCTGTCCAGAGCTAGGAATTCTGTCCAAGCCTGCCGCTCAACGCCTACATCCTGCTATGAGTTCTGCTGGGATTGGTGGAGCGCAAGCGGCAGACTCGGCGACGAGAGAATATGCCTCCAGAGCAGGGTTCATTGCTGTACGAAGAGACTGAGATTACCCAACGCTTTGAACACGAGCAGTTTCTCGAACAGGTATTGCGGCAGGGGCAAAGTTCCAAGAGTCGGGGCAAGCGCCTTGCTATCATTGGCGAGCCGGGAGCGGGAAAGACGACGCTATTGCAGCAGATTGCCCAATGGGTGACTCAGCAGGGAGAGGGGGCGATTGTAATTTGGGTGTCGCTGGCAGATTTGCGGGGGCAAGAATTAGAAGCGTATTTGTTGGAACAATGGTTGCAAGCTGTTGTCCGAAAGTTGGGACAAGCGGAAGCCTCTTCCCAAGTTAAAGATGCCTTTGTTGCCCAGTTTCAGCACGGGCAAGTGTGGCTGTTGCTGGATGGAGTAGATGAAACCCACATTCCGCACTTCAAATTGCCTAAGATGTCATATACTACAAAATACAATACAAAGGGAAGTGCGGAATGTGGGATAGAACGCTTATTCTCCGTCAACTGCCCCTAGAGCTATTAGCGTAGCTTTTTGGGCTGTCGTTAAACCTTGAACGCCAGTAATGTTCATATCCTTGTAAGGTCTAGGAATTGTTAGGGTTTCCAGACACTCTGTTGTATTAAGATCCCAAAGTTTTATTGTCTCATCATCGCTGCTGCTGGCGAGAATTTGACCATAAGGTGGCTGAAATGCAACTGAACGAACCCGACTGGTGTGACCTTGGAAAGTTTTGAGACATTTTCCTGTTTTCACATTCCACAACCTTACTACCTTGTCATCGCTGCTAATAGCTAGAGTCAGGTCACTAGATATCTCCAGAAACTATCAAAACCTTTCTGTGAAAGGTTTTAATGGTTTTTAAGCTTGTGCTATCGTTTTAGCAAAAATACGACTAATTTAGGCTTTGAGCTAATTCCAGTTAACTTAGAACCCAAAGATCAACAGGCTTACATAACAAGAATCTCTTAAAAACTTAGATTT
>DATNQB010000019.1 GCA_036702875.1 Oculatellaceae cyanobacterium
TGGCATCTACAGGGGAGGGATTTACACCCTCATGGTTCACTCAGTTGTCAAGATTTTCAGTCAATACGATAGACTGATATCATGCGACTAATCCTCCAAGACCTTTACTGGTATTGGTTTCTAGTCAACGAATCGCACTCCTGAATTGATACCAACCCGCATCATTAATAGACTTGGCGAGACAATGATTTTTGACTAAGTTCTTAATCCTCAAGTCTTCGTAGGCGACCAAATCGTTAGATTGGATAACGCAACATGCTACTCTCTTAGCGTGTTCTTCACGTTGTCTACTTATTTTGAGGTGTACTCGCCCTAGTCTATTAATGGCTTTTTTACGGTTAGCGGAGCCAATATTTTTTTTAGAAACGCGACGTTGGCAGAATTTCAATCGTTTCTCACCAACTCGATAAAACTTGGGATTAGGCTCAGCGTGACCATTACTATCGGTATAAAACTCCTTGATTCCTACGTCTAGACCAATGTTTTTACCTGTCGGTTGCGAGTCTACTTTGTTCTCAGCCTTGATTAAAAACTGAACGTAGTAACCATCCGCACGACGAACCAATCTAACCCGTTTTATCTGATCGAGTTGGTAGAAGTTTAAATCCCACGTCCCCTTGAGTTTGAGCTTGCCAATGCCTTTCTTGTCTGTGAAGGTAATTTGCTTCCTAGTTTGGGAAAGTGACCATCCAGAGGTCTTGTACTCCACTGAACGGCAGTTCTTTTTGAATTTTGGATAACCCTTTTTCCTTAGAACAGACTTTTTACAGTTGTCGTAGAACCGAGCAATTGAGGTATACGCTCTTTCAACAGCAACTTGACAGGCGTGAGAGTTCAACGCTTTGACAAAAGGAAACTCTGCTCTCAATGCTGTGTTGTGGCGATACAACTCCTTTTGTCCCACCCCTCGGTTATCCATCCAAAAACGGATAATCTTGTTGCGGACACACGGCTACCGCCGCGGTTCTAATCGCCTCATCTATAGCGGCATATTGAGTTGTTTTCCCTTTCGCCTTGAACTCTAAAACTATCGTTTGACGTAGAAAAACCCTACGGCAAAATTATAACATAGACAAATTAAAGCCGTCCTCAGCTACGCTAAAGGACGGGGCTTGTATCCCATTTTCTCGGTCATTATTACTAAATTGAGTGTGCAACAGTTACGAATCGTGGTAGTAGGTGGTGGGGCTGCTGGTTTTTTTGCAGCAATTACTTGTGCTGAAACTTACCCTCACGCCCAAGTCACATTAATAGAAGCTGGGCGCGAACTTCTGGGCAAAGTTCGTATTTCTGGGGGAGGTAGATGCAATGTTACCCATGCCTGCTTCGATCCGGCTGTTTTGGTGCAATATTATCCTAGAGGAAATAAAGCGCTTAGGGGTGCTTTTACTCGGTTTCAAGCCAAGGATACAGTTGCTTGGTTTGAGTCTCATGGGGTGAAACTGAAAACTGAACCGGATGGCAGGATGTTTCCGGTGACAGACAATTCAGAAACGATTGTAAATTGTTTAATTGAAACGGCTAAAGCAGTTGGAGTAAAAATTCGGACGGGGACACCTGTTAGTTCAATTTTGCACCAACCCTCGGTTTCATCCACCGCGCCAACGGAAAGGGAAAATGAATTTGAGATTAAATTGAAGTCGGGAGAAGTTTTAAAATGCGATCGCCTCCTCCTTGGCACTGGTAGTAATCCCCAAGGGTATCGCTGGGCAAAAGATTTGGGTCATACGATTGAAGCATCTGTTCCTTCTTTATTTACTTTTAATATTGACGACCCTCGTTTGCAAGATTTAGCTGGTGTCAGCGTTGAATCAGCGCGAGTGCTATTACCTGTGGCTAAACCTGTACTAGAACAAACTGGTGCTTTGCTGATTACTCATTGGGGTTTAAGTGGCCCTGCTGCCCTGAAACTCTCCGCTTGGGCTGCAAGATTTTTACACAATTGCGATTATAAAACACCGTTAGTAATTAATTGGCTTCCACAGTACAATCCAGAAAGCTTACGTAAGATGTTGCTGGCAGTTAAATCACAGTTACCGCAGCGCAATATTGCTGCTAATTGTCCAGTTCCTATTCCCCGTCGCCTTTGGCAAAGTTTGATTACGGCTGTTGGTATTGGTGCAGAAGATAGATGGGCTGGGTTATCGAATAAAACTTTAAATCAACTGATCCAAGAACTAAATCAAGGTCAATTTCTGATTAAAGGTAAGGGAGTATTTAAGGAAGAATTTGTTACTTGTGGCGGCGTGAAACTTAAGGAAGTAGATTTTAAGACGATGGAAAGCCGTTGCTGTCCAGGGCTTTATTTTGCTGGAGAAATTTTAGATATTGATGGAGTTACCGGAGGATTTAACTTTCAAAGTGCTTGGACAACAGCTTGGTTAGCTGGTCAAGCGATGGGAAAATAGTAGTAAGTAGCTACGTGGAAATAAACGCTCTTCATTAATGTTGGTCATGGGTCATTGTGGTTTAATAATCTAGAAGTTAGCGGATGCCCTAGTTTGCAGTTAACTTCTAAATTTTCTTGGGCTGTCTAGGTTTTACCTCTACAAGTTGTCTGAACCTTTACTTTAAGTGCTATACGCAATGAAATTTAGTGAAATTGTACAAAAACTTGATAGTGTTGCTGGCAATAGTCTGATATCTCAACCAGATATTAATCCTGATATTTCAGGCGTAGCACCGATTGATACTGCTAAAGAAGGGACTCTCAGCTATATAGAAGGCGGAAAGTTTGCTTCTCAGGTGGGTAAAACCTCTGCAAGTGCTTTGATTTTGCCCAAGGATGAGGCGTTACAAGCACAAGCTAGTGAACGCGGTATTGCCTGGGTAGTAGCATCAGATCCACGATTGTTATTTGCTCGTGCGATCGCACTTTTCTATCAACCTTTCCACCCAAATCCCGAAATACACCCAACTGCTGTGATTCATCCTACTGCCGAAATCGGTAATGATGTTTACATTGGCGCTCATGTGGTGATACAAGCAGGCGTAAAAATTGGGAATTTTGTGTGTATTCACCCCAATGTAGTAATCTATCCAGATGTACAAATAGGCGATCGCACTATCTTACACGCCAATTGCACTATCCACGAACGTACGCAAATAGGGACAGGTTGTGTGATTCATAGTGGTGCTGTGATTGGTGCAGAAGGATTTGGTTTTGTACCCACACCTCAAGGTTGGTTCAAAATGGAGCAATCTGGCTACACCGTGTTAGAAGATGGGGTAGAAGTTGGTTGTAATAGTACTATTGATCGTCCAGCAGTCGGAGATACGCGGGTTGGGCGTAATACAAAAATTGATAACTTAGTACATATTGGTCACGGTTGCCAAATTGGTCAAAACTGTGCATTAGCCGGACAAGTTGGGATGGCGGGGGGTGTTAAAGTTGGCAATCAAGTTTTGTTAGCGGGGCAAGTTGGGATAGCGAATCAGGCATATATTGGAGATGGTGCGATCGCTACTGCTAAAGCTGGTATCCATAATGACATTGAACCTGGGGCAATAGTAACAGGCGTTCCTGCCATTCCCCACAAAGTATTTGTTAAGGCAGCCGCTATTTATAGTCGTCTGCCTGAAATGTATCAAACCCTAAGAAAATTGCAGCGAAATAGTCATTAACTAACCAATAACCCCTGACTCCCACATTAATCTTCCTTTGGCATCCTTACATCTATAGACCCTTCGGGAGTAAGGAACACATTTCCACCTAGTCCCCGAATACGACTAATGGCAATCTTGCGAGTGCGATCGTCAACAGCACTTGTAAGAACCACTGTCCACGCCTGTACTTGAGCTTGTTTACTTTTAGGATTACGGGCAATAAACTGAGCAGTTTTCCGAGAAAAAGCCGCTAGTTGCTGACTTTCCTGATCGGGGTAAACACTTGCCCAGTTTGCAGCTGTTTCAAAAGATTGCTGGGCTGCTTTGGCATGTCCTAAAAATAGTAACTCATCAATCCCCTTTTGTCGCCAAAGGTAATATGATTTGGGTGAAATTTGAGGTGAAAGAGATTTTAACCCTTGTTCCATAAGCTTTACAGAATTTTCTGGCATAGCAGCGTAGATGGAAATACTGGTAGGTATAAAAAAATAAGCATCTAAGAACTTAGGATCGCGCTGTATAATTACTTCAAAATATTCTGGACTAATACTATACCCAGTTACTTCACGAGCCGGATCATCACCAAAATATTGTATAAAATTCAGAAAAGCCCAATCTGCTAGCAAATTATTAAAACCAAACGCAGGTATTTTTTGCAGAGCCTTTAAATTGGATTTTTCTAATTCTACTTGTTTGTTTAACTCTGTTGGTGAACCTATAGCAGAACTATTTTTGAGTTTTTTTAATTGAGACGACTGTAGAGATCCAACTGCCAAAATAGCTAAACTTGCTACAAGGACAGTGGCAAGTGAGCGATAAAATTGTTGACGAACCTGGAAAAGCTTTAACATCAAGTGTACCATTAATCCGTAAATTACAATAAAGTGATCGATTCTTGGAAATGATTGGGTAAATTAAAAATAGATAATCGGATCAGCACTAAGGTGTTACTGTTACAAAAGTTTACATAACTTCTAGGGCTATCAAATAACAACTACTCCTACTTATATAATGTTTGATCGCAAAACTATTTTAATTACAGGTGGCACAGGTTCTTTTGGCAAGCAATGTGTAAGAACCTTGTTAAGTCGATATCAACCTCAAAAAATTATTATTTACTCACGGGATGAGTTAAAGCAGTATGAAATGGCGCAGGAATTTAATGCTCCGGCGATGCGCTATTTTATTGGTGATGTGCGGGATGTCGGTCGTCTACGTTTAGCTATGCGTGGGGTAGATTATGTAATTCATGCAGCCGCTCTCAAGCATATCCCTGCTGCTGAATATAACCCGATGGAGTGTATAAAAACTAATATTCAGGGAGCTAATAATGTTATTGATGTTGCCATAGAACAAGAAGTAGAAAAAGTTATTGCTTTATCAACAGATAAGGCAGCTAACCCAATTAATTTGTATGGAGCAACAAAGTTGGCGGCGGATAAGTTATTTGTTGCTGCTAATAATATTGTTGGTCAATTAAGAACTAGATTTTCTGTAGTTCGTTATGGCAATGTTGTTGGTTCTCGCGGTTCAGTTGTGCCATTTTTTCAAAAACTTGTCCAAGACAGAGCTACTGAGATTCCGATTACAGATCCGCGGATGACACGTTTTTGGATTACGCTTCAGCAAGGCGTTGATTTAGTCCTTAAAAGCTTTGAAAGAATGCAGGGGGGGGAAATATTTGTACCAAAACTACCTTCGATGAAGGTAACAGATTTAGCTGAAGCTTTAGCGCCTGGA
Source organism: Oculatellaceae cyanobacterium (assembly GCA_036702875.1). GTDB lineage: Bacteria > Cyanobacteriota > Cyanobacteriia > Cyanobacteriales > PCC-9333 > Crinalium. Next base: position 5,347 of record DATNQB010000019.1, read on the forward strand.
ATACCGACAAAGATTATCGGTATTCGACCAGGAGAAAAACTGCATGAGGTGATGTGTCCAGCAGAGACAGCTAACTTAACTTTAGAGTTTCAAGATCACTATGTGATTCTGCCAAGTATTGAATTTGCTCACGAAGTTGATTTTAGCTGTAATGCTCTAAGCGAAAAAGGTAAAGCTGTTGCCGAGGGGTTTGTATATAGTTCTGATAACAATACAGACTGGATGACACACGCTCAACTGCTGGATATGCTGAAGCCATGAGTAGTTTTATTCCTTACGGTAAACAGGATATAAATCAGCAAGATATTGATGCTGTAATTGCAGTTTTGCGCTCAGATTGGATTACACAAGGGCCAACTATTGAGCGGTTTGAAAGTGCTGTTGCTAACTATTGTGGGACAAAATATGCTGTGGCGGTTTCTAGTGCAACTGCGGCGCTGCATATTTCTTGTTTAGCTTCTGGTTTAGGTAGCGGTGATATCCTGTGGACATCTCCCAATACTTTTGTTGCTTCAGCAAATTGTGGTTTGTATTGTGGCGCAAATGTTGATTTTGTTGATATTAACCCACGTACATACAACTTAAGTGTAGAGGAGTTAGAGCGTAAGTTAATCTGGGCAGAGCAGCAAGGTTGTTTACCCAAGGTAGTCATCCCAGTTCATTTTGCGGGACAGTCTTGTGAAATGGAAGCGATCGCCACTTTATCAGAGCGTTATGGTTTTCAAGTGATTGAAGATGCTTCTCATGCAATTGGGGGTAGTTATCAGGATAAATTAATTGGTTGCTGTCAGTATTCAGATATGGCAGTGTTTAGCTTTCATCCTGTCAAGATTATTACTACAGGTGAAGGTGGGATGGTGCTAACCAATAGTTCCGATTTGTATGAGAAGTTGGTTAGGTTGCGATCGCACGGCATCACCCGCGACCCTAAAATTATGCAAAGTGAGTCTCACGGCGGTTGGTATTATCAACAGCTTGAACTTGGTTACAATTACCGCATTACAGATATTCAAGCTGCTTTGGGTGTTAGTCAAATGCAGCGTTTAGATGAATTTGTCCAACGGCGGCAGTTTTTAGCAAATCGCTATAACCATTTATTAGCAGATTTACCTTTAACATTACCTGAGCAACATCCTGATCCTAAATCTAGCTGGCATTTATATGTAATTCGCCTAAAACTCGATAAGATTAACAAGTCTCATCACCAAGTTTTTGAAGCACTACGTCATGCAAATATTGGCGTTAACCTGCACTATATACCAGTACATACACAACCGTATTATCAACAACTAGGATTTCAATTAGGTGACTTTCCCCAAGCAGAAAGCTATTACACTGAAGCAATTAGTCTGCCTATTTATTACAGCTTGACACAAGCAGAGCAAGATCGAGTTGTTAACACACTACAAGAGATTTTGCTATGAAAATAGTTGCAATTATACAGGCGCGTATGGGTTCTACCCGCTTACCTGGAAAAGTGATGAACCAGCTTTGCGATAAAACTGTTTTAGCACACGTTATTACTAGAGTTAAAGCTTGTTCGCTGGTTGATGAAGTCGTGGTAGCAACAACTACAGCATCAGCAGATGATGTAATTGTTACAGAAGCTGAAAAATGTGGTGCTAAATCATTTCGGGGAAGTGAAGCTAATGTTTTAGAACGTTACTATCTAGCAGCTAAAGAACATCAAGCTGAAGTAGTAGTCAGAGTTACTTCTGATTGTCCTTTATTTGATCCTCAAGTTCTTGGCAAAATGTTAGCTGATTTTCAAAACAAAACAACTCAAGGAATAAAAGTAGATTATCTAAGTAATACTTTGAGCAGAAGTTATCCAATTGGTTTGGATGCTGAAATATTTACTTTTAATGCTTTGCAGCTTGCTTTTGTAAATACTCAACAACATTATGAAAGAGAACACGTTACTCCCTATATTTACCAACATCCTGAATTATTTGCTTTACATAACTACAGCAATTCGCAAGATTTATCAGCTTATCGCTGGACTTTAGACACTGAATCAGACTTCATCCTTATTGAAAAGATCTACGCTTCTTTGTATGCAAAAGGTAAAATATTTTCGACAAATGAAATTGTAAATTTATTTAAAGAAATGCCATATCTTAGTCAAGTCAATGCCCATGTCCACCAAAAAATATTAGGGGAATAAAGCAGATAATAATTTTAAATAAATTCATGTCAAGAGCTAAAAAATGTTTTAGTTGATGATAACTAATGGTAACTATTGCAAAAATCACAACCTTGATATTTTTAAGCGCGGATAAACGCATATGTTATTAGGATTTTATAATTATAACAGATGTTGATTAAATAAAATATTAAAATTTTAGGAGTAAAAGTAAGTAGTACTATGATGAATCTTTCCAATATTCAAGTAGCAATTATTGATTATGGAATGGGCAATTTACGTTCTGTAGCTAATGCCTTAGATGTTCTGAAATGTCCGGTAATAATTACAAATAATCCTCAAGATTTGAAACAAGCAAGTCACATTATTTTACCTGGGGTTGGTGCGTTTGCAGATGGGATAAAAAATCTGCAAATTGGGGGTTGGATAGAAGTTTTAGAAGAGGAAGTTAGAGAAAAACGCAAACCATTTTTAGGTATTTGTCTAGGAATGCAGTTGTTAGCTACTATAGGAACTGAACATGGTACGCATAAAGGATTAAATTGGATTTCTGGTACAGTAGAACGTTTACAAATACCAGATACAAGTATCCGCGTACCTCATGTTGGCTGGAATGATGCGAACTTTGTAAAAAAAGATAATTTGTTTGTGGGTTTAGGTAATGCCCAAGCTTTTTATTTTGTCCATAGTTATGTGTTGTTACCAGAAGATATAAGTATTGTTAGTTCGACAGCAGATCATGGTGTAAATTTTGTATCTAGTATTGAAGTGAAAAATATTTATGCGACTCAATTTCATCCCGAAAAAAGTCAAAAAGCCGGGTTAGCAGTTTTAACAAATTTTATTAAAGCAGGTGTATCTCATGCTTAAAAATAGATTAATTCCAGTTTTGTTATTGAAAAATGGTTTGTTAGTTAGAAGCGAATTGTTTAAAATTCATCAAATAATTGGCAATCCTATTTATGAAGTGCGAAGATTTAATGAATGGAATGTAGATGAATTAATATATTTAGATATTAGTAGTGACGAGCAATATGATTTACGCCGTGACGATCATAGAGTTAAAGGTTTAAATAATGCTTTAGATATATTAGACGAAGTTAGCAAGACTTGTTTTATGCCCTTAACTTGGGGTGGGCGGATTCGGAGTGTGGAAGATATGCGCGATCGCATTAGTCGAGGTGCCGATAAAATAACTATTAATACAGCCGCAGTCCATACCCCTGAATTAATTACCCAAGGAGCAAAAGTATTCGGCAGTCAAGCTATTGTAGTTAGTATTGATGTGTTGCGCCATCCCAACGGAGAAACCGAAGTATTTATTGATGGAGGGCAGACACCTACAGGTAAGAAACCTGAAGAATTAGCTAAGGAAGTAGAAGCTCGAGGTGCAGGTGAGATTTTATTAAATAGTATCGATCGCGATGGTACTGGACGCGGCTACGATTTAGATCTGATTAGTGCTGTAGCATCCGTAACTACAATTCCTGTAATTGCCTGCGGCGGTGTAGGACGATACGAAGATTATGCCAAAGGTATTAAAGCAGGTGCTTCGGCTGTAGCTGCCGCTAATATTTGGCACTTTAAAGAACTGTCAGATAGGGGCGGAAAACGGGCGCTCCTCAAAGCAGGTATAAATGTCAGGCTATAGCAGTCAGCCATTAGCTTTGTTTTCACGCCTTTGTTACCAAAGGTTTCAAAACAAAAAATGTCTTAACCTATATAGCTAAAGTTATATTAAATAATCTCTTAATTATGCCAACTCAGTATTGTAGTAAGTGTGTCTACCCAGCTATTAGTGCCACTCCTTTAACTTTTGATGAACATGGTGTTTGTTCTGGTTGCCGAGTCCATCAGCAAAAACAGCATCTAGATTGGCAACAGCGTTGGGAATGGTTAAAAGAATTAACAGATGAATATCGCAGCGATAGCAACTACGACATTTTAATTCCGGTAAGTGGTGGTAAAGATAGCTACTATCAAACTCATGTTGCGGTCAAAGAACTTGGTTTAAAACCCTTATTAGTTACATATCACGGTAACAACTACTTGCCAGAAGGAGAATATAACCTCCAACGTATGCGAGAGGTTTTTGATTGCGACCATATCATCGTCCGTCCCAGCGTTGATGCCTTGATCAAAATGAATCGCATCGGGTTTAAATTACAAGGCGATATGAACTGGCATGGACACTGTGGCATTTTTACCGTACCAATTCAAGTTGCAGCCCGCTATAAAGTACCGCTAATTCTGTGGGGCGAACATGGTTTTATGGATTTAGGCGGAATGTATTCTTACAATGACTTTGTAGAATTTACTGCCAAACATCGCTTAGAACACGCGCTACGGGGTTATGACTGGGATGATTTCACCGATGAAGGTTTAGAAAAACTCGGTCGTCCTGAACTGAAAGAAGGTTTGACAGCAAAAGATTTATTGTGGGCGCAATATCCCTCTGACGAAGAAATTGATGAAGTAGGTGTGCGTGGCATTTACTTAAGCAACTTTGTTAACTGGGAAGCAAATGAACACTCTCAACTGGTAATGCAACATTATGGTTGGCGACCAGCACAGCAACCTTTTGAACGTACTTACCGCCAAATCTCTAATCTTGACGATATGCACGAAAATGGCATCCACGACTACCTAAAATTTATTAAATTTGGTTATGGTCGTGGCTCAGATCATGCTTGTAAAGATATACGTGCAGGTGGGATGACTCGTGAACAAGGGATTGAGATGGTGAGAAAATACGATCATGTCAAGCCACGTCGAGATTTAGAACGTTGGTTAGAGTATGTGGGGATGGATGAGGAGGAGTTTGATGCTATTTGCGATACATTCCGCGATTCACGGGTTTGGCGTGTGGAAAATGGAAAATGGGTAAAAGACAACATTTGGGGTGAACCCTCCGCTTATGGAGTTGTCCATTAAATAAACGTTCACATTTTTATTAGTTCAATCGGGGAAAAGGTTAGTTATGTTAAACCATAGCCAAATAGAACAGTTTCATAAAGATGGATTTTTATTGGTTCCATCCGTATTTACACAAGAGCAAATTGGAGAGTTAAGAGAATATTTAATTAAATTATTTGAATCAGATATCCAATATCACGGTGATACTGGTAATTTTCGCTTAGATATTTGTACTAGATATCCAGAACTGCGTTGGCTGCTGACACATCCACCAATGCTCTCTACGTTAAGGTCTTTATTGGGAGATGATTTTATTTATCTACCAGAAACAGCAGCACATCGTTCTAATTATTCCACCTGGCATAAAGATACAACGTCCCAAGAATATATGGGGCATACATTTCAATGGCAGCCTAATTATTTATTGATTGAAACGGCTGTATATCTGCAAGATAATAATGAATATGGTGGCGGTTTGGATGTAATTCCTGGTTCTCATTTATATCCAGATGTTCGCACTAATCCTAACGCTCATGCTTTTTGGCAGAATATCTCGCCGCAACCGTCAATGTATTCAATTCCTGGTAAAGCTGGGGATTTAGTTTTATTCCATTTTCGAGTAGATCACAGAGCATCATTCCCGTTAAATTGTGCTGTGGAAAATGTACCGGAAGAACATCGTAAGTATGCCATGTTTTTTGCTGCTAGTGCTAATAATGAACACGCTTGGCATTATAAAAATTACATTGCTAGCCGTCCAGATTATCACTATTTAAAAAATCATCAGTATCCAGAAGAGTTACTGCAATTAGCGCAAGAGCATAATTTTATACTGGGATAATACACAACATCAAAATTATATGCTCAAAGAATCAGAGATTCGACCTGATGAATTGATGAAAGCACAAGCAGAAAGACTAGCTAACGATGTGCAGCGTCTACTGCAATACAAAGATGATTTCATCTCTGTTAACTGTCCAGCTTGTGCTGCTAACAATTTCGCCCAACTGTATACTAAGTACGGTATACAGTTTGTTCTTTGTCAGGAGTGCGAAACTATTTATGCAAATCCGCGACCAAAACCAGAACATTTAGACGAGTATTACAGTAAGTCAGAAAATTATGCTTATTGGAATAAATATATTTTTCCCGCATCCGAAGCGGCGCGGCGGGAAAAAATATTTAAGCCAAGGGTGCAAAAGGTAATTGATATCTGTCAAAGGTTTAATATACCCACAAATACTTTATTGGAAGTAGGGACAGGATTTGGGATATTTTGCGAAGAAATTCAAAAATTAGGAGTTTTTCAAAGGGTGATTGGGGTAGAACCTACTCCTGATTTGGCGGAAACTTGCCGCAATCGAGGCATAGAAATTATTGAAGAACCGATTGAACAAGTTGATTTTGGTAATACACAAATAGATGTAATTGTTAATTTTGAAGTAATTGAACATCTATTTTCCCCAAAAGAGTTTTTAGAAAAGTGCTATCAATTGTTAAGTAAGGGAGGAATTTTAATCATTACTTGCCCTAATTCTAAGGGATTTGACATTGTCAATTTAGGCGATAAATCTAGTGCTGTTGATAATGAGCATATTAATTTGTTTAATCTAAATTCCCTAGCAAAGTTATTAGAAAACTGCGGTTTTGAGGTGGTTGAGCAGCAAACACCTGGAAGGTTAGATGCTGAGTTGGTGCGAAAACAAATTATTGCAGGAAATTTTGATGTTAGTAATCAACCTTTCCTAAAGCAAATATTAATAGATGAATGGGAAGCAAAAGGAGAGGAGTTTCAAAATTTTTTATCTGCTAGTAAACTTTCATCGAATATGCTATTGGTGGCGCAAAAGCCTGAAGCATGAAAATTATTATTCGTACAGATGCGAATATAGCGATTGGTACTGGTCATGTAATGCGTTGTCTGGCTTTAGCTCAAGCTTGGCAAGATGCAAAAGGGCAGGCTATTTTTGTCATGCAAATGGTAGTACCAGTGCTGGCAGATAAGTTGCAATCTGAAGGTATGCAGATTGTATATTTACCAGTTGAGTTAAACAGAAATGAAGATGCGGAGGAAACAGTTAAAATTGCTCGTCAATATGAGGCTCAATGGGTTGTAGTTGATGGCTATCAATTCGATGCTGAGTATCAACGTGCGATTAAAGATGCTGGATTGCATTTGTTATTTGTTGATGATTATGGACATTCAGATCGCTATTATGCAGATGTGGTTTTAAATCAAAATATATCTGCTGATGAAGGTATGTATACCAAGCGGGAAGAGTATACGCGGCTATTTTTAGGTACTAGCTATACACTATTGCGACGTGAGTTTTTACAGTGGCGAAGATGGAAGCGATCGCACCCATCTACTGCTACAAAAATCTTGGTAACAATGGGCGGTAGCGATCCTGATAATGTTACTCTCAAAGTCATTCAAGGTTTACAGCTATTACAGATAGAAAAATTAGAAGTATTGGTTGTAGTCGGAGGTAGTAACCCTCACTACGAAAAACTACAAACAGCTTGCGAAAATGCGAGTATCTCCATCTGCTTAAAAAGAAATGTGACAAATATGCCAGAATTAATGGCATGGGCGGATATCGCGATCACTGCCACAGGTTCGACTACCTGGGAACTAGCTTTCATGGGCGTACCGAGTATTCTGATAGTTTTGGCAGATAATCAGGAAGCGATCGCGCAAACTTTAAATACAATGAATATAGCCGTCAACTTGGGCTGGCATACTCATTTTACTTTTATTGATCTAGTTAAAAGACTCTCGCAATTATTACCAGACTTGACAGCACGTAAAGCTATGTCTGTTAGTAGTCAGCAGTTAATTGATGGTGAAGGTAGCAATAGAGTATTAATGCCCTTAAAAAATCAAGTTTTGAGATTAAGAGCAATCTGTGAAGATGATTGTCACTTACTGTGGGAGTGGGCAAACGATCCAGAGGTTAGAAAAGCTTCTTTCAACTCAGATTTTATTCCTTGGAAACAGCATATAAATTGGTTTACAGACAAATTAAACGACCCAAATTATTATATATTTATTGCCATTGATCAAAAAAATCAACTAATTGGGCAAGTACGGTTTCATATTTTTAATCATCAACAAGCAGAGGTGGGTATTAGTGTTGCTGCTGCACACAGAGGTTACGGTTATAGCAGTATTTTAATTAAAACTGCTGTTGAAAAATTTTACAAGCACACAAAAATACCCACTATACACGCTTATATTAAACAACACAATTACGCATCTATAAAAGCTTTTGAAAAAGCTAACTTTCAGAAAATAGATCTAGCAAATTATAGAGGTAATCTATCTCTGCACTATCAATACACTTGTTGAAGTAGTAATTAAAATCAACTACAGGATCTAATTGTAAATAAATTGATACTCATACTTGTAAACAATCAACTAAATTTGGGTAAGATAGAAATGTGGGTTGTTAGTAGGGTGCATGAAAAAAATTACAATAGGTGATAAACAAATAGGTGCTACTCATCCACCGTTTATCATTGCGGAAATGTCCGGCAATCATAATCAATCTTTAGAACGGGCATTAGAAATTGTAGATGCTGCGGCTAAAACTGGAGTGCACGCCCTAAAACTGCAAACTTATACTGCCGATACCATGACTTTAGATGTGGATGACGGCGAATTTTTTATTGATAATCCAAATAGTTTATGGAAAGGTAATTCTTTATACAAACTTTACCAACAAGCTTACACGCCTTGGGAATGGCACAAACCGATTTTTGATCGTTGCCAAGAACTAGGAATTATTGCTTTTAGTACCCCATTTGACTCCACAGCAGTAGAATTTTTAGAATCATTAAATACTCCAGCTTATAAAATCGCTTCATTTGAAAATACTGATTTACCGTTAATTAAAAAGGTTGCTAGTACAGGAAAACCGATAATTATGTCTACTGGCATGGCAACAGTTGCAGAATTAGATGAAGCAGTTAGCACCGCAAGAGAAGCAGGTTGCCAAGATGTAATTTTACTTAAATGTACTAGCAGTTATCCATCCACACCAGAGCAAACCAACTTATTAACAATTCCTCACTTGCAAAAATTATTTAACGTGCAAGTGGGATTATCAGATCATACGCTGGGCATTGGAGTTGGCGTTGCTAGTGTTGCTTTAGGGGCGACTGTGATTGAAAAGCACTTTACCCTCAATCGGGCCGATGGTGGTGTAGATGCTACTTTTTCGATGGAACCAGCAGAAATGCAACAATTGGTAATTGAAACCGAAAGAGCTTGGCAGGCGTTAGGTAATATTCACTACGGCGCAACAAAAGCTGAAAAAAGTTCCTTAGTATTTAGGCGATCGCTCTACGTTGCTCAAGATATGAAAGCAGGCGATATTTTTACCTCAGACAACCTGAAATCACTACGTCCTGGACTCGGTTTGCCACCACGATATTACGATATTATACTAGGCAAACAGATTAAGCAGAATGCCAAAATGGGAACACCAATAAGTTGGGATTTGTTCAATGGTTGAGCGACTATATCTAGCCTATACACGTGCTGATGCTGAATGGCTAGTTTCACATCCTGAACTGCTGAAAACAGGTGAAATTGTTTATTCAGGAATAGAGGCTCATTTAGTCTTTCAATCAGCGAAAATTCCAGCACAAGATGCAGTGAAATTTTATCTAAAATTAGACTTTTGCACTATAACTACTGAGGTAGACAATTTACGCGACAAATTTGAGCAAATATGCCGCCAGGTTAGCCCTGACTATGGGCTATCGCTCATTTATCGAGACATTGATGTTCTATCTTGTTCTGTACATCTTCTCTACTACTTCTTCTACGAAGCAATAACTTCTTATCACCTAGCAGTAGCGATTCTTCAGAAATACAAACCCAAGGAAATTTGGGTAAATCAATTGCCCCTTACTCCTGTGACACAGTGGGGTCTAGCTCCTCCACCCCAGACTAATTATGAAAATCAAGTATGGGGTGCTATGAGGAATAAAGGATTTGTTATAAAACCCCTAGAAATTCCTAATACTTTAGAATCATCGCCTAGTACAGTAAAGCTAGGTAAATTGATTTATAAATCGCAATATCAGCATTGGCAGCCTCAAAATAGCCAAAAAAACACCTGGAATAAAAGTATAAACTCTTTAGAGTCAGAGGTTTTACTCGCACTTCAAAGAAACTTTACAAACAATTATGCACCGATTGGTCAAGCGTTAGCAAATTCATTTAATCTCAAAACGCTTGATTTAAATGAAGGAACTTTCTGTTCGGGATGGTATGGTGAATCAAGTTCAGTCCCTGTGCCCTTGACAGGGGATGTAGGCGCTCTAGGTGAAGTAGAAATTAATCAGTTGTTGAACGATCACCGATTCTATAGTGGGTTCTGGGATTACCCACTAGACATTTGGAGGATTGTTCAACCAAGAGTAGACCTTTTATGGTGCTTTGATATTCCCATTGTTCGCTCCTGGATAGACCGTGCTTACTGGGTACTAAAAGAAGTACGTCCCAAATTAATCGTAATGGCGGAAGAAGTTTCTTTGCCAGCGCGTACACTAGGGAAAGTTGCACAACTACAAGGGATAAAAAAACTTGTAGTTGAGCATGGCGCTCCCATCTCTTTTGATCCTCGAATATCAGGAAAGGAACGCTCATATCTGTACAGATGGCAGCAAAATTACGGCGAGACAACTCCTGATTATGTAGCTGTATGGGGTGCTTACGCTCAACGTTATTATGTAGAAAGCCTGGGCTGGCTTCCAGAACGTGTTATTCCTACTGGCTGGCCTTGGATTGAAAGGGAGATCAGGGAACATCTCAGCAGTGAAAAGACAAAAGTAGATGACCATGCGGAACTAAGGTTACTCTTTTTGAGTACATCAACATACAAATTTTCCAATTATTTGTATGAAACGCTTTTTGAAGCAGCTAAATATTTTGGCTCCAAGCTAGTCATCAGACCTCATGGTACTGAAAACACAATTCAACTTGATGAGTTAGCCTGTCATATAGGAGTAAACATCAAAATAGATAATGCCAGTGCTTTACTTCAGCAAATTGAAGAAAGTGATATTGTTCTTGGTGCAGCAACAAGTGTACTGAGTTATGCGATCGCACTGGGAAAACCTTGCATTTTTGTAGATTTGTTGGGACTGAGAGATTTTATGCCCTATGCTCTTGAGGGTGCAGCCATTGGGGTATACGATCGCGAAGAATTAATTCCTGCTATTGAAAAACTACTCAACGACTGTGAGGAACGACATCGCCAGCAGGAAAAACAAAAAGTGTTTACGCAGCAATATCTAGGCCCTTTTGATGGTAAGGCAACTGAGCGTATTATAAATTTTGTCAAGACAAAAGTTGACTTCCATAATAACTTTGGTAGTTCCTCATCAACCGATTATTTAAAAGTGAGATCAGAGTCAGATATGTTGCGTGTAGATATAGGCTGTGGAACTAATAAACCTGCGAATTTCACTGGGGTAGACATATATCCTGGAGTTGGTGTTGACATTGTTGCTGATATTAGTAAAGAATTCCCCTTCCCTGATAGTTCAGTAGATGAGCTCAGGGCACACGACATTATTGAACATCTCCCTGAGCGAATTCACACAATGAATGAGATTTGGAGAGTTTGTAAGCCTGGTGCAAAAGTTGACATTCGCGTACCATCTACAGATGGTAGAGGAGCCTTTCAAGACCCGACCCATATTAGTTTTTGGAATATTAATTCTTTTTTATACTATTGCAATGAATTCCCAGCTTACATAGAACTTTGTAGAAGATATGGATTTAAAGGCGAATTTAAGGCTTTAAAACTTGAACATGAAGAATCTGCCGATGGAGTAGTTCATGTCCTGGCTGAATTGCTAGTAGTGAAGCCAGTATCTAATTCAATACCAAACCAAATTTTGGGAAATGATTTTAAAAACAACCTGGAATATAGGCAGGAAAATAATCAAAAAGTAAATACTGAAGTTGTAGACAAGCAAGAGTTTTTTTCTCTACTCTCAATCTACGCCCAACAGTATCAACAAGACCCGACCGAACGCTCGGCAATAGCCAATCTCCGTCAGGCTCGCTATCAAATTGCCGCCCAGTGGCTGACAGAATCAGTAAATCAACTTGAGAGTATTTACGCAGGAGAACTGGGTAGGGCACACCAAATATTGCTCGGCATAGGCATAAGAAATGAGTCACTCACTGCTACTGAACAAACTTTTCTAGATGAAGTCATCACAAACATTTCTAGAGGCTTTGATGAGCCAAAAGCACTTCAGTATTTACTGGCTGCTATGCTGTACCGCCGTGCTGACCAGTTACCCTTGCCGCAAGACTTTTCTCGCATTCCTCCTTGGTTGCTCAATGACTATCTGAAATTCCTGTTTGCCTCTCCACCCAATTTCCAGGAAGTTGGAGAAGCAGATAATTACTACCACTATATGCAGAGGTGGATTGATTACTTACACGCATCCATATTGAGTGAGCCTGATTCGCTTTTATGGCATGAAGTGGTCACACAGTTTGTCCCCATCGCTAATTTTATTCCCCTATATTTTAATGAAACCAATCTTAAAAATATCTATTTTAAGCGTGCAGAAATTATCGAGTTTTTCCTAAAACTTAAGGGTTATGAGGTCGATTATGAGTTTGCGGATAGATCTGTAACTAGAAAAAAAATTAGGTTAGGTATTCTAGCTGCTCATTTTACGCCTACTGCCGAAACATTCGCTACACTTTCTGCCTATGAGTATATCAGCAGAGATTTTGAAGTGATTTTGTACCCTCTAACGTGGACTAATAATTCACTAGAGCAATATTGTCAAAGTTGCGCTAACTCAGTTAAGTTGCTGCCGAAAGATTTGGTAGATCAGGTCAACTATATTCGCGCTGATGACCTTGATATACTACTCATTGCTACCAATGTTACGGCTGTAACAAATCCATTATGTCTTCTATCATTGCATCGACTAGCTAGGGTACAAGTTACCAGTGTGTCCTCAGTTGTCACAACGGGAATGCGGCACGTTGATTACTACATTTCCGGTAAGTTGACTGATGCTCTAATAACGGCAGAAGAACACTATACAGAGAAGTTGGTGAAACTGGAGGGGACTGCTCAGTGTTTTAGTTATGGGCATGAACAACAGCAGGTAAATATCAAAGTTGATAGAGAAAGTTTAGGTATCTCTGAAGAAACTGTCGTTTTTACATCTGGAGCTAACTTTTTCAAAATTACCCCTGAACTGATTGATACTTGGGCAAAAATCATTGCTGCCGTGCCTAACTCAGTTTTGCTACTTCTGCCATTTGGGCCGAATTGGTCAAACGCTTACCCTAAGAAAGCTTTTTTCAAGCACATCAATACAAAGTTTGAGGCTCATCGAGTAACAGCAAACCGTCTGATGATCTTAGATCCTCAGCCAGTACCAAATCTGGAGGAGGTTAAGGAATACTTCAAGATTGCCGATATCTATCTGGATTCTTACCCGTTTTCTGGGACAAGCTCGCTGATAGAACCTTTAGATGTTAATCTGCCAATAATTGCCAGACAGGGCACTTGTTTTCGCTCTACAATGGGTGCAGCAATGCTGCAAGCACTGGGCGTTCCTGATTTAGTCGCAGATAGCGAGGAGTCTTACATCCAAAGTGCGATCGCACTGGGCAAAAATCCTGAACTACGCAAAGACAAGAGCAAGCAGATTCAGCAGAAAATGCAGGGTAATCCCAGTTTTCTGGATAGTCGCGCTTACTCCGCTCAAATGGGATCGGTATTCCAAGAACTATTTAGAAAATATTTGGCTGAGAATCTTAGCAACAACCTTAATTTCAGAGAAATTAACCTGATTATTTTCCCTGACTGGAATCAGCCAGAAGAATTGCTCTGCCTCTCTTTAGCTAGTGTGATTAGCGCGATCGCATCTCACCATGAAAAAAGTCAAATTACGCTGTTAATAGATACCAGTAATCTTGCAGATCAAGACTATGCAAATCTAGCTTTATCTAGTGTTGCTATGAATTTGCTCATGGAAGAAGATGTAGATGTGACAGAAGGGCCAGAAATTTCTTTAATCGAAAATCTAGGTCAGCTTGAGTGGAAAGCTTTGCTAACAAAGGTTTACGGTAGAGTTGCTCTAGAGCAAGAAAATCATAACGCGATCGCCCGAATAGGAGCAGAAAATATTCCTCTACTTGAGCTAAATAGTCTCAATATTTAAATATAAAGATTATTTACTTTCAATGTATATTTCCCACATTTGCTTGTAAGCTTTCTCCAATTCACGGGTAAACTTCTGAGCATTCCATAACGGTGATGTTTGCCTTGATTGCCGTAACTTCCAAGAAATTTGTTGTCTTAAAACTGGGTCGAGTCCTAAACGAACTCCCCACTCAACATATTCTTCATCTGTCCAAGCAATACCTTCATTTATCCCAGCATTCTTTAAAAATGTGTAACTATTACGAGCAGCAAATTGTTGACCTACTCTTGTAACTAAAGGAACCCCCATCCACAGAGTTTCTAGAGTTGTAGTTGCTCCGTTATAAGGATAGGTATCTAAAACAACATCAGCAATGCCTAAATTAGCTCGATGGACTTGCTCAGTAGTAACTCTGGGTAAGAACCTAAAGCAGTCTAGACTAACTCCTTCTTCTTCAGCTATTTTATAGAAAAATTCTTGCAGAGTTGCTTCATCGGCACGACCTTTAATTAAAAAATAACTATTAGGTACTTGGCTGATAATCTGCATTTGCAAGCGCACTGTATCTGGATGACGCTTATATCCATTTTGGGCGCTAAAATAAATCACTGCATCTGAAGGAATATCTAAGTGTTCCCGCCGTAAAGTTGGTACACTTACTTCAAAACCATCCACTGCTATATAAGTTTCAGGTAAACGCCAAATCTTTTCGCTATAGTACTCTTGAGCCTTTTCTGGCAAAACATACGGATCGGCAATATAGTAATCAATTGCTGGAATACCGGAAGCATCAAAACCTAGCCAAGTTACTTGCACAGGTGCAGGTTTGAGAGCCATAACTTGACAAGTAATATCTAACGTCATGCTATCTAAATCAACCAAAATATCAATGCCATCTTGTTTGATTTGTGTAGCAATTCTTGGTGTTTCAGAACCAAAGTTAGATACAAAATCTACTTGATTTCTAAACCATTGATGGTCTTCTATAGTTTGATTTATAATATAAAGATGTGTTTCAAATTGCTCGCGATCGTAGTATTGGAATAGCCAACGACATAACCAACCAACAGAATGAGTTCTCAGGGTATGGGCGATATAACCAATTTTTAATTTTCTCGTTTTTTCCGTTGAGTTATTCCAAGGCAACTCCCCTACAGACGGGCAAGCATCTTCAATACTCTTTTGAAACAGTTTAACTACCTGATTTTGCAACCAACGGTTTTTTTGTGGCTTATCCTCAATTGATGGTAAGAAATAATTCACCATACATAAAGAATAAGCTACAAATGGGTCTATTTGTTCAGGCGGATTTTGAATTAATTCCAAAATTAAGGATTGATGACGTTCGACAACAGGTTCTACTTCCCTCCAAGCGCCAGCACTAAGTAAAGCACGCATCATTATATAGCCGCCAAGAATTTGCCAAGGAGTAGTAGTACAGGTATTGAAGAAACGTTTAGCTGTTTCTATGGCTTTTTGGTGCAGTTCCGCATTAGAATAAAAGGCAGATAAATGCCTTAAGGCTTCTGGATATTCCGGCTCTAACTGCAAACATATCTCAGCAATATTAGCAGCAAAGCTAGGTATACAAACTTGATAAGCTAGTTTTATCGCAACTACCATCACTCCATCAATCAAAAGTAAAGGCTTTTGTTTGTAATGGGGTAAGCAGGCTTCTAAAAATGCCAAACTTTGAGGGCAAGCAAATTCTAGTAGTTTGTTAACTAACTGTAAAAGGAAATCTAAATCTAATTCTTCTGTAACGGTTTGTTGTATAGTTTCTACTACTTGCCAATCATTAAGTTGTTCTGGTGCAAAGTTATTTAAATCAATTGCCAGGTTAATTAAATGTAGTAAATTTTGGGTATAAGTGGGGTCTAGTTCTCTAATATGTTGGCGAATTAACCAACTCAGTTCTAAATTTTCGGTATCTGCTTGGCGTAAAGCTTCTGCCTCAAGAATTTGAATTATTTCATTAGTCCACTGTTCAACTTCTTCCTCAGCAGCTTGAGACATTCCTAGCCACCAAGTTGTTTGCGCTATTTCTTCTTGCTTCTGTAGTAAGTAGGCTAAACCTAAGTACCAGTAGTTAGTAATTACATTAGGTTCTGTAGCAATTGCTTGCTCATAAATATTTGCTACTTGTTCGTAGCGAGCTTCTAAAAGTAACTTTTGAGCTTCATGTTGATAATTCATTTGTAAGCTTTTGTGAATCTAATTTTTATTAGAGTAGAGGTAGAGAGCAATGAGCCGGAATAGATTGCAGAAGAGATAAAAATTTATTTCTGTGCTAGTTTAGTATTTTTTTAGTTATAAATATTAATAAAAATTAGGGTAACTCCTATCAGAATTACCCTGCAACAATTTTGAAAATATTTCAGGAAAGCTTAGAGTTGTTTGTAATTTGCTCCACAACTTACGGTGTTGGTGCTTAATGTAGGTGCAGTCTGTGCACCTATACCAGGACTAAGTGCTTCACATAGTCCAGTGGCAATAGCAGTTTCGTTATTGGTATTGACATATCTGAAAGCACCACCAGTATAGCCTTTCAAACCAGTATCTTTAGCTGTGGCGAGAATCGTTGCTGAATCTGTACCAGCAGTAATTCCATAGCCGTAATTGGTTGTGCTGGTAGGCAATCCAAGTGCTAAAGTAGTCATATCTGAAGCAAAAGATTGGTTTTCAGTTCTATATGCTACTTGGGCTTTATTGACTGCGCTAACTGTGTTTTTAGCTTCAGATTGCTTGCCTTTAGCAGTTTGATTTAAGAAGGTGGGTAGAGCAATAGCAGCCAGGATACCGATAATAATGATAACTACTAATAGTTCAATTAAGGTAAAACCTTTGTCGCTTTGTTTGCGGTTCAGGTGTTGCAGGAACTTAGCTTGTAATTCGGGTTTCATATTGTTTCCTTGAGGGGGGATGCTTTTTTTCGCTTCTGAATGTAGCTTACCCACTTGTGATCAATTTCATATCACCCTTACAAAAAAAATTTCCTTGGTCATCGGTCATCGGTCAACTGTATTAATATAAGGACTTACGCAGAGATACTATATATAGTATGGGCGTTGGTGTCAAATTAAGTTGACCCCTATAAATGGTGTAATAGAGAGGATAGAGGAGTTAATACACTGTGCTTCCCCTGTTCCCGCTCTCGATATTTAATTTATGACAAGCACAAATAAACTCCGACTACCCCAATTTTTACGAATTTCTGAGCGTCGCAGCCTCTCTATGCAATTGCTGAGAGTAGGTATTGTAATTACTGTAATGTTTGTACTAATTGCTGTTTTAGCTCCGGCTTTTCAAACTTGG
Organism: Oculatellaceae cyanobacterium; assembly: GCA_036702875.1. GTDB lineage: Bacteria > Cyanobacteriota > Cyanobacteriia > Cyanobacteriales > PCC-9333 > Crinalium. Next base: position 22,931 of record DATNQB010000019.1, read on the forward strand.
GGATGGATACAAAACCCACTAGAGTCTTTGAGTAACCCAATTCATGAAGCGCCTTCGGGAAAACATTGGTTTGGTACCAGTCGTCAAGGTTACGATGTGTTTGCTCGTGCTTTATATGGTTCCCAAGCTGCGTTGCAGGTAGTGATTTTAGCTACAGCGATAAGTATGATCGTGGGTGTACCTCTGGGAATGATTAGCGGTTATCTTGGCGGCAAAATAGATAAAATATTGCTATTTTTTATGGATACTGTTTATACACTGCCTGGGTTGCTGCTATCAGTAACATTAGCTTTTGTGGTAGGAAGAGGGGTAATCAATGCCGCGATCGCACTTAGTATTTCTTATATTCCCCAATACTATCGCGTAGTCCGTAACCAAACTGTGAGTGTGAAAAATGAATTATTTATAGAAGCAGCCCAAGCAATGGGAGCCTCAACATCAAGAGTATTGTCTCGCTACTTGTTTCTCAATGTGATTCAGAGTATACCAGTAATATTTACACTCAATGCTGCCGATGCCGTATTGATTTTAGGAGGTTTAGGCTTTCTGGGATTAGGTTTACCAGAACAAACTCCTGAATGGGGCTATGATTTACGTCAAGCTCTCGATGCTCTACCTACTGGTATTTGGTGGACAACTTTATTTCCTGGTTTGGCTCTCACACTCATGGTAGTAGGATTGTCTCTTTTAGGAGAGGGATTAAGTGAGCTAATTAATCCACGTAATAATTCTTCTCGATAAGATTTTTACTTTTAAGGAAGAGAGAGCCAGGATTGTGGGTTAAAATCTGCGTAAATTATAAAACACTTAATTAAATTTTTGTTGGCGAGCGCATCAATCTTATGAGCAGTCGTTAGAAGTTCCCATTGAGATTTTTGTAGTTATTGGGACAATCGGGATCGGCATTATTATGTAAAGTAGGTGGTAGTGCCGTTGCTGTACCAGGGGTGTTTGCTTCACAGAGTATGCTAACAACAAACTCTCGATAGTTGCTATCAACATACCTGTTAGTTCCGCCGGAATAAGCTTTTAGGGAAGGATCTACAGGCGTGGCAATAATGCTTGTGGTATCCGCACTAGAACTCATTTGGAAAGTGTAGCCCTTATAAGTATCAACACTACTATTATTGTCGAGTGTACCAACCAAGAGAGTACTATAATTAGTAGCAAAAGAATCGTTCTCCATCCGATACACAACTTGAGCATGGTTGACACGAGCAATACTTTCTCTGGCTGCTGATTGTTTAGCTTTAACAGTTTGTTTAATAAAGCTAGGTATCCCAATTGCTGCGAGAATTCCAATAATTAACATAACTACAAGCAGTTCAAACAGGGTAAAACCTTGATTCTGTTGTTCTAATTGAGGACTTTGTAAGGAATTGGCTTTTAATTCAATCTTACTCATGTCTATTTCCCTTTACAGAGGCTATAATTAATATTCCAACGCTAAATTTAGCATACCCACTTCTGTTGCTGGTCAATCAGGTAGCGTGAGATTGTATCTTTGAAAACAAGCTCTAGAGGATGAGCGATAGCTCATTAATAGCTGAGTGCTACAATAATTACAACTAAAAGCAAAAAAGCGAAGATTATTATGTGATCTTGCCGAGATTAAAAAGATTGGAATATCCCAGCATAAATTTACTTTCAGATGTTTATTTAGATATATTGAGTTGGTCAGGTGAAAGACAACACTGACAGCGAGCGCCTGCAATTTACCGATTGTTACTTGTCCAGGTGAATTTATGCGCGGTCGTCACTCCTACGGTATTCTCAGGATGCTTGGAGTTACAGACACAATTGCTAAAGATGAAGCAGAATATATTGAAATTGCTGTGAGACTAGGTTTAGATCAAGAGTGGCGACAAAGTATTATCAATAAAATTAACCAAAACCAAGACCGCGTTTATGAAGATAAAAATTGTGTAGTAGCGTTGGAAAAATTTTACCAGTGTGTTGTTTATCAATGAACAATTATCAATTCCCCCAGAACTGAAGTTGCGGCGATTTTTTATAACTAAAGGTGCAGGGCTTGCATTCCTGAATTAATAATTGATAATTGATAATTGATAATTGATAATTGAGATAGTGGAAAATTCTGAAGTAATTGGGATTGATTTAGGCGGAACAGCAATTAAATTAGGACGGTTTCGCAAAGATGGTACTTGCTTGCAGTCTTTAAGTGTGCCAACGCCGCAACCTGCTACACCGACAGCAGTTGTGGATGCTATTGTGGACGCGATCGCATCCTTGGGAACAAACAGTGTGATCGCGATCGGCGTTGGTACTCCAGGCCCCGTCGATGCTACTGGTAGAATTGCTCAAGTAGCAATTAACCTAGCAAGTTGGCATGATGTTCCCCTAGCTAATTGGCTAGAAGAAAAAACAAAATTACCTACCATTCTCGCCAACGATGCTAACTGTGCAGGTTTAGGAGAAGCTTGGTTAGGTGCTGGGCGCAAATTTCGTAATCTAATATTACTCACATTAGGCACTGGCGTAGGTGGTGCAATTATCCTTGATGGCAAATTATTTACAGGGCATCAAGGCGCAGCAGGTGAACTAGGGTTAATCACCTTGTATCCAGATGGTGCGGCGTGTAATAGTGGTAATCAAGGTTCTTTAGAACAGTATACTTCAGTGCAAGCAATTCGACGTATTACAGGGAAAGAACCAGATCAGCTAGGTGCTTTGGCTGCATTAGGTGACGTTGAAGCATTAGCTTTCTGGGAAAGCTATGGACGTAACTTAGGTATTGGGTTAGCTAGTTTAATCTATGTTTTAACGCCAGAAGCGATCGTTATTGGTGGTGGTATAAGCGCAAGTGCAGAATTTTTCTTTCCATCGGCATTAGCAGAAATAGAAAAACGAGTGCTTCCTAGTTCCCGTGTTGGACTGCAACTGTTAAGGGCAGAATTAGGTAATCAAGCGGGTATGGTTGGCGCTGCCAAATTAGCATTTGAACTTTTGGGGGCGACCACGCCGCTAGAGCGGCTGGTCTATAAGGCTTATAGCTCTCAAGCCCCTTTGATAAAATGACTTTTTATTCGCAATAAGGTTGAGCATTTCCTCTACCCATAACTGACACTCATGAAAACCAACC
>DATNQB010000020.1 GCA_036702875.1 Oculatellaceae cyanobacterium
GATACTTTGCCATCTTGATCGGTATCCAAGGTATTAAAAAGAGATTGAAGCTCTTGCTCAGTTGCCATAAGTTCAAGACTGCATTAGTTTTTTCAATTCACTATCTCAAAGTTTTGAATACTATGCAAGGAAAGTTACCTCTAACCAGCCGCGATCGCATCAATCTTCCTCAGTATTAACCAGGGTTGAGATGAAATCGAGATTAATCACATCTAATGGGAGGAAAGGAGACTCAACCGGAAAGGCTGATAAGGGTAAATTAGTCTCAGCACTAGCTTCATTAATAGCGTCGGAATAACACTCAGAGAAAATTTCTAGATAGTAAGGTTTGAGACTGGGGCTATTTTTAATTAATAAAGCTATTTGACGACGCTGTTCAAAAATCGTACCTCTCCAACTAGAGGAGCGCATTGATGGTTGATATTGATATTTGAGCAGGTGCATCAACAAAACAATTAATCGGCTTTGTAATTCCCGTCGCTGGCTACCGCCCATGTCTTCAATTTCTTCAATTAAATTATCAAAATCTACGTCATCAAGCTGACGTGAGCGCAACAGTTCAGCCGTTGTATTGAGCCACTGGTAATAATCTTGTTGATAAAGTTCTTGATGTGAAGTAAGTTTTAGGTTAGTGGTCATAGGTCAACCTCGCCTTGATCTGGGCTATTTTCAGCCTAAACTAAATCAGCTAGTAAATCTGTAATTGCTTCTATCAAATTTCAAGCCAAACTCATCACAAGTTGGGCGAGTTCTAGCAGGCAACTTAAAACATATTCCCTCTTTTGTTACCTTGGGGAAAGAAAAATAGACAAGTGATTCAACTAGCAAAAGGGAAACTCAGCGGAGAAGCTCGAAAATTATTCATGAAATCAATTAATTTCAAAAAGCAACGTTTCATACCAGGAATGCTAAATACTGTTAACCAAGGTTGAATTAAACAGTAAAAAATATAGGGTTGAATAATCAATCTCAAGTTATTCAAGGCACTTTTCCATGTGGTACCAGATTCCCAATGACTATGTTGACTATGTTGACCAACTTGAAAATCAGAAGACCAAGATAATTCCGAAGTGAATATTGTAGTTGATGGATGATTAAATCGAAAGTAAGTCGCGTGAATGCTAACCAAAAGATATGCACTAAAGATGATTTCCCACCATCGCTCAATACTTTGATAATTAGTGAGACGGAAGTCAGCCCAACCCAGTTCATTTTTGACTTGTTTAAAACCGTACTCAATCCAATTTCTTAAACTATACAGTTGCGCTAAATTCTCCGATAAATCCATTGATACATTCGTCATAATGTACCAACTTTCATCTCCCGTTGGGTCAGGGGTATTAGTCTTACTGATTTGGTAATATCTCAAGGCACGACGTTTGCCAAAAATAATTTCTCTCAGGTAGCGAGTCTCGGCTCGGCGACCTGAAAGCTTTTGCTGATATGCCTTCCATCGATTATAACGTTTTCGGCTTCCGGGTGGCATTAACACTCCATGATTAGAGCGAATGGCAACGATAAACAAGAGTTTTAAATTGTCTAAGCAGTCGATGACATCTCCACTCTCCCCATACAAGCTATCTGCTAAAACTAACTTGATTTTAAATCCCCATTGGTTCAACTCTTTAATAATTTCAACGGCTATTTGGGGTTTAGTTTTATATTGCTCTCCTGGTTTTAAGCGGTTTTTTGGTTTAAATATTTCAAAGATTAGTGGATACGTAATTCCCTCTACTACTCCATAAGCGTTTACTGATACTATAAATAATGAATAATAGTGTTGACAATAGTTATCTATGAATGCGACTGTACTTACCCCTTCTCGGCGTGGCGTAACCATTGCTGTGATTTACTTTTTCCAGTTTTCTTCCTGATTATACTTTCCCCAAGATAACAAAAGAGGGATTAGATACCTGGGAATGTTTCTGGGTCTGCTTCAGGTGCAGCAGAGGTATCGAGATGCGAATTGACAAGTCAGTGCTGGCGCTATCGCAATCCCTTCTGCTACTTCCACCTCTGTGTCCTCATCTGATGATTTGAGGTGGATTGGGGATAAGTTACTAGACTTTAGACTAAGAAAAATTCACTCAGCGTTACCTGAGTTGTAAAAATCTTTTTTAGTAGCTAATGAATTGAAATTAAGCCATAGGTTTCAGCGCATCTTTAAGCAGGCCCGCATCTTGTCATGCCAGTGCTAGAAATAGATGCTGATTCAACAGAAAATTGAATAGCATATGCATTTGGTTGCCCCGATCAAAATAAACAGGAATTTGCTCAGGTGAAATATTGGCTTCTGCCAGCAAGATAGCATCTGCCCGACGAGCAGTCACAAACTCTCGCATCCGTTCTAGAAAATGCTTTAAATCTACTGAATTGGCATCGTCAATACTTACTTCTTCGATCAAAAAGGGAGCCGCATCAATCCGAAAACCTGACACTCCCAGTTCTAGCCAGAAACCCATAATGCGAAGAATTTCGTCTTGCACTTCAGGGTTGCTGATATTAAGATCAGGTTGCTCTTTATAGAACCCATGTGGGATCTATTCATGGGCTAGTCGTTTGAGCATCAGTCTAATGAAGCAGAGATTGATTTTTGCAGTGGCATGACTGAGAGTTCGCTCAAAGTTTTTGACCAAACTCTTACAACGTTCCATCCAAGCATTCGAGCGTTCGATCACCCATCGAGTTGCGACTATGACAAATCCGGTTTTCCCTTGAACAGCTTTTTCGGCTTTAGTAGGTTTGGGTGCTAAGTCAAACCGAATCTTGGTCATTATTTGGGGATAGAGTTTGTGGAGTTCGGTTGTAATTTTACCCAGATGATACCCGTGGTCGAGCAAAATCGTAATATAAAGGAATGTTCACGGGTTTGGCGCGAAAGTAATTGATTGGTTGTAAAGACGCGAAATTATGCGCTTCGCGAACGCGTCTCTACAATTGATTGCCCATACCTAACACACCCTACAGTCTACATTCCAAGTATCAACTTACAGCGATGAGTATGTAATAACCTAAACTCCTGCTGCGCTACTTGGTCTAACATAAAGATTAAATGCTCAGGTCGCAACATCGTCCCATCATTCAAACAACTACCGATATAACGCAACTCAACAGAATTATCTCTGTGTTTGTTTGCTTCCTTGATCTCCAAATCAAACAAGCGATCGCACAAATTAACAAGCTTCTTCTTCCCAGATTTAGTAGTTTGTTCCCACGAAATCTCCTCACTTGCTTTCACCGTCTCAACCCAACTTTCCCACTGTTCAACTGTTGCTGATGTCTCACTTTCAACTGTTAACAAATACTCAGCTTTCTCTAAAGACTGCGTAGCTGAAGGCGCTTTTAAATCAATTTCTTCAACTTCATAAACTGAAATATCAGACGGTAACTTTGCTACCAAATTCTGTTTGAATATCTCAATATCCATCCATTGAGTTAATTCAAAATCTACAATATCCCCACTACTGGTAGCACCCAAAGGCAGCGCATTGGCAATCATAATTTTAGGGCTAGGATGGAAACCGCCAGTAAAGGCAACTGGTATTGATGCACGTCTAATCACGCGATCAAATAAACGTGCTAAATCTAAATGACTTACCAACCTCATATCACCTTGCTTACCAAACCACACCCGTAGGCGTTGCACTCGTGCTTGATTTGGCTGAAAGTGACCAGCAAATTGTGGTATCTCTGGCGGTGCAATGACAATATTGTGACCAAAATCAGTGCCACACACACCACAATGAGAACAACCTTCAAAGGAACAGTCTGGAACTGTTGCTGCTTCTAAAGCTTTTTGTAAATCAGCTTTCAGCCAGTTTTTATCAATTCCTGTATCAATATGATCCCAAGGTAAACGCCCATCTAAAGGGTTTTGGTTTGATGTATCCTCAAAAACATTCCATTCCCCTTGTTCTACTTGGCGGTATTTCCAGCTTAAATTAGCTTCTGCGATCGCATTTCCCCATGCTGCAAATGCCCGCTCTATACTATCAAACCACGAATCCATCCCCGCGCCCAATTCCCAAGCCCGACGCAACACAGGCGCTAAACTTCTATCCCCCCGCCCAATAAAATCTTCCATCGCAGAAAGACGCACATCTGTGAAATTAACTTTCACCCCCCTCATATTTCTAAATTCATTTCTCAGCAACTTCTGCTTACGTTCAAACTCCGCAGTAGAAACAGAATGCCATTGAAAAGGTGTATGCGGTTTCGGTGTAAAGTTAGAAATAGTGAGATTAAAATTTAAAAATCTTTTCCCAGGTGCGCGGCATTCTTGTTTTAACCAGCGCACAGTTTCAGCAATACCTACGACATCTACGTCTGTCTCTCCGGGCAAGCCGATCATAAAATAAAGTTTAATCTTTTCCCAACCTTGCTCAAAGGCGGTTTTAACACCCCGCAAAAGTTCTTCGTTAGTTAAACCTTTATTAATAATATCCCGCATTCGCTGTGTACCAGCTTCCGGCGCAAAGGTTAAACCACTTTGTCTATTACCGCCAATAATATTAGAGATGTTTTCATCAAATCTATCTACGCGCTGACTTGGTAAAGATAAAGTAATATTTTCATCTTTCAGGCGGTTTTTAATCTCCATCCCCACCGCAGGTAGTGCGAGATAGTCGGAACAACTTAGAGATAATAGGGAAAATTCATTATAACCAGTAGCACGCATTCCCTTTTCAATAGCATCTACTACTGCTTCCGGTTCCACATCTCGCGCAGGTCGAGTTAACATCCCTGGTTGGCAAAAGCGACAACCGCGAGTACAACCGCGCCTAATTTCAATCGCTAGTCGGTCATGTACAGTTTCAACTACTGGAACCAACCCCATAGAATATGCTGGCATGGGAGTTGCTACTCGTCTGATAATTCGCGCTGGTACATCAGCACGATTAGGATGAACTGAACCATCATCCGCCAGATCATAAAATTGCGGCACATATACACCAGGAACTTGTGCCAAATCGAGTAATAGCTGTTCGCGGCTTAATCCTGCTGCTTTGCCTTCTTCTAAAACTAAACCAATTTCCGGCAGTAATTCCTCACCATCTCCTAAAGCAACAAAGTCAAAAAAGTCTGCGTAAGGTTCAGGGTTAGAAGTCGCAGTCTGTCCACCTGCAAAAATTAAAGGACATGAACTACCAGCACGTTCTTTCCAAGTTAAAGGAATGCCAGCTAAATCCAGCATTTCTAGGATATTAGTCGCTCCTAGTTCATAACTCAGGCTAAAACCTAAAATATCAAATTCTGTGAGCGATCGCCTTGACTCTACAGCAAATAAAGGCGTTTGAGTTTGTCGCAGTTTGGCAGCTAAATCTGGGGCGGGTAAATAAGCGCGATCGCACAATTGCCTTGGCTGGGCATTTAAAATATTGTAGAGAATAATATGCCCTAAGTTAGATGCGCCAACTTCATATACTTCTGGGTAAGTAAGCACCCAGCGAACTTCCGCACTATCCCAAGCTTTGTGAATTGCCCCCAACTCGTTTCCTAAATAACGTGCTGGTTTGAGAATTTCTGCCGTGAGTAACTGCTCAACTGCAACTGCCACTATTAAATAAGCCTCTTGTTCAGCGCAACTATTTAGCCATCCTCACTATAACGGATGTTGTTAGTAGCGCATCGCGCAAATCAATTCTGCATCAACATTCAACCTTTTGCATCAATCAAGAAAATCTCTGCTTACATCTGCGTTAATCTGCAAGCAAAAACAAATTTGTGCTTTTAGAGACAGGTCTATTCAGGTTATTCCCTTTAAACTTTGTGTTTTCCTTGGCAGGGGAGGCAAAGCAGACAGGGGGAGAGAAGAAGAAGAAATGTTCTATTAAAGAACATTTGCACACTAATTCCGCACATAGGCGATACACCCCCTAGTATTGTCGCTTTAATTATCCGCGCTCATATTGGTGAGCGAGATTTTAAAAAAACTACTCCAGACTGGAAACAAAAGAGCGATCGCTACCGTCTTAATTGATACATTAAATAACTCATCATCGAGTTTTAATATCAGATTAAGTGAAATTCCCAGTTTTAGTGCTAACTTAACGTTGCTTCAAAAGCTGCTTGATTTTCAAAAATCTCAAATACTCGATCAAGTTGGGTTAATTCAAAAATCATCCTGACTGCGGGGGAAACTGAACAAATAATAAATCTTCTTCCTAAACTCTGAGCCAGATTGAGTGCAGATACCAAAGTCATCAAACCAGCACTGTCTATATACTCGATTTGCTCCATGTCTAGCAACAAAATCGACACGTCAGGCGCGGCGACGGCTTTAGTTAACTGACGCTGAAACCCACCTGCATTAGCAGCATTAACATAGCCCTTAGCTGGAAACACTGTAACTTGTGGTTTGACAATCATTGTTTGCATGGTTCAATCCTGATTATAAAAGCTATAAATTTTAAATTGCGCTAATTCTTAGAAGATAGACTGATAACTCTACTCTTGACCACCTCTAGGGAAAGATTTTGTTAAATATTTATACAATTTATTGTTGACCTGAGATTTTTTGGGTAATTAATCGGCAAATAGTATCCAGCAATACTAAAACCTGTGAGGTTTTCTCGCAAATCCGTACAGGGATCTAAGTAAAACGAGAGTAAACCCATATACCGGAGGATAGATACAATGAATTTATTTTTGGTAAAAAAAAGTCTTGCAGACTCTACTTTAGAAATATGTTTTTTAAGCTAATGTTAAATATTGTTATTAATAGAATTAATCATGATAAATTGTATTTGTTGCCAGATTTGAAAAAGGTTATACCAAAAAATAATTAACAGTTAATTTATAAATTAACTAAATATTTTTCTCTTCATGTTATATTAAATAGCAAATATATTAACATCAATTTTTTATTTACCCACTTTAATCAAAATGTCCTATGCAAACTACTTACGGTATCCGTCAACTTGTTGAAAAAGCTCTCTATATCAAAAAATTGACACCCGATATAGAGAATGAAATTAATTACGAACTCACGCGGATGGGTCACATCTCTGATGTGGATTATGAAGCCTTAGAGTTACTGATGGCAGAAATGGATGCGGGTCGGGTGCAGTTAGTTCCGAGTTGGTTAAGCTGATTTAATTTATACCTAAATAAGCAGAAGAAATCCCCTTTAGTCATCTCCAGAAATTAAAGATGCCTTACCTAAAACTATTGTAGAGACGCGAAATGGCACTCTGTGCCGCTATGCGCTACCCGCAGGCTACGCCAATGCGTCTCTACTTTTATCAAGAAGCATTAAAAACTTGAGGATAAGCTTCCCACACTTGGCGAACAAATAATCTCAACTGCTTGTTTGCCCCAGCCTTGTCCTGCGGTTGCCTTTCTGGGGTATCCAAGTGCATTAATAAAGGAATCACCTCTATATCTAGTGCAGCACTAAACAGAGTTATCGGCAGTAACAAATCCGCACCTTGCCGCAAATCATAAACATAAACTGTATTGTCTGTTGATAGCCCAGGCGGAGAATATATGTCCATAGTCGCCACCATCAAAGGACGCGCCCAGCAGATTTGGCGCGCTGTCACTATTTGGATAACTTCTGCGTAAAGACGAGTATTTTCATGCTCTAAATAAACAATCTGACGAGGCTCAAAGGTATCTGTCGGAACGATTGATGCTGGATTCACTTTGATAAATAGACTAGCTGTATATCTGTGTGCATCTGTGTTTATCTGTGGTTTAAAGCCCTTTACATCTCCTTTAAGGATATGCTTTAACACTCATCACTACATCAGTAGCAGTGTCATCTCACTTGAGCTTAAGTTTCCCACTAATTGGTGGCGAGTATATACCACCACCATCTTCCTGATAATTGTTAATTGTTAATTGTTAATTGCTACTTGAGCTTCATTAACCGACTCTCGCAAATGAATTACATCTTGACGAGGGTCAGCATGGCTAACTTGTACTTCTAAGCGATCGCCTGGATGTAAAGAACGCTTAAAACGCATAGCTAATTCTAAACCTAAATCTTCTAACAATATCAACCCCAAGTTATCATCTTCGCGCAACCAGCGCAGCATTTGTGCTTGCCAAACTTCGCCAGCATGACGACGGAGATATTCTAATCCCCAATAACGATTTGTCTGACGTTCTACTAAAGTAGCTTCATAAGCAGAACTACTAACACTTAGCACAATTTCTTGTAACTTTTCTGCTGAAAATGGCAACGGTTCACCGCGCAAATGAGCTTTAATCTGAAAATGAGCTAATAAATCACTGTAGCGACGGATAGGAGATGTTACTTGGGTGTAAGTTTCCAAACCTAAACTCGCGTGTCGTGCTGGGGTAACGCTCATTTCACTCCGAGGCATACACCGCCGCATTGCACAAAAACGCACTGGGCCTGCTGGCAGTTGCAGCAATTCTTCTTGTGGGGGCAATTCTGGCTGAGGCTGACTGCGATAAAGTAAAGGTAATTGATGATCTTGACCGTAACGACCTGCAACCTCACCCGCCAAAATCATCATTTCTGCTACAAGCTGACGGGAAGGTGAATCTTCTAATACATTAATCGTAATTTCGTCACCGTATACCTTAATCGAAGCTTCCGGCATACTAATATTAATCGAACCTTGGGATTGTCTCCAAGATTGACGCAGACGTGCTAAAGCAGCAATATCAGCGATTTCCGGTTCTGCCTGTACGCCTAACTGTAGCATTTCGTCTACATCTTCATAAGTCAGACGATAAGTTGGCTTCACCGAGGCAGGATGAATACGATATTCCTCAACACCACCAGATTGATCTAAAATTACGCCAAAACTCAAAGCATAACAAAGCTTACCCTGAACCAAGCTCATTGGCCCCGTTGCCAAATCTGGCGGAAACATGGGAATCATCCCTGTGGGTAAGTATAGTGTCGTAGTACGCCGACGTGCTTCGAGGTCTAGGTCATCTCCTGGCGATACTAATCTACTTGGATCAGCAATGTGTATCCATAGGCGCTGACGACCATCAGCTAAAGTTTCCACACTTAAGCCGTCGTCAATCTCTTGGGTACTTTCATCGTCAATAGTATAAACCTTGAGATGTGTGAGATCCAAGCGATTTGAGTCGGGATCTGCGGGTGGATTTTCCACCATTAGCTGAGTCACTTCTACTACCTTATTAGGAAACTGCACAGGAATTTGACTACGGCGCAAGGACAGGTTTTCGTGAGGACTCCATAAACCTATATCTACCAGTAAATCGAAGGCGCTTTGAGCGTTTTGAGGTCGTCCTATCGCTGCTAAGATATCTTGCGCCGGACGAGATGCCGTCTCTGGTTGCAGGGCAAATCTTTCTACAGCATCAAGTCGAGTGCGATCGCTATCTTGCCAGTTTACTACTTCACCACTTAATGCTTGCTGTATTCGTGTTAAAAAATCTTCTTGCTCTCGTCGTCGTTGTTCCCCAACTTCGATTTGATGCTTTAATTCTGCTACCTGAGTAGCACTACGGGGTTCATAGCCATCCCCCTTATTCTTAAAATAAATCTTATCCTCTGACAGCAATAAGTAAGCTGCATAGCTGTAGGGAGGACTTTGATCTGAAAACAGTATTGAAGCTAGGGTTGCTGGGTCAAACGTTTCTCCATCTTCTACCAAAAGTTCCCATGCTACTTCCACACTTGATGGGTCTAGCAGTGGTTGGACTTCTGCCAAAAAGCTGGGAATATCAGATGGTTTGTATGTTTGACCCTTAACCTCATAGGTAATTTTCCGGGGATGAAGGGTGTGGGATTGACTACGAACGTCGATCGCAATCCAGTGCTTTTTGCCCTCTGGACGGTCTATAACAGCCAGACGGCGCTCTCCATTTTGCCAAAATTCGATTAATGTTCCCTTCTCCACCAGTTTCGATATCCCCGGTTCTGTATTAATTAACACCTACTATCCAGTCTAGCTTTTAGAGAGTCTGGTTCAAAAACCAGCAGACGGATGTCAAGTGTTGTCTGCTATTAAATCGCCCTTACGTCTTTAGCCTTCTTGGTTAATGAATGGCAATAACGCAATTAATCTAGCTCGCTTAATAGCAAGAGTTAAATCACGTTGTTGTTTTGCTGTTAAACCGCTAATGCGACGAGGTAAGATTTTACCTCGTTCAGTCACGAATTTACGCAATAAATCGACATCTTTGTAGTCGATGGGTTCATCTGGTTTAACTGGGGAAAGGCGCTTGCGAAAATAGGTCATAATTTTTTGTTACTCAGTAGTGATTGTTGGTTAATTATTCATTGCTGGTGGCAAATCGTTCTTTGAACTAGGAACGATGTGCATCCCAGGCAACTAAAAATTACTTAATTTCCTTGTGAACTGTATGGGTGTTGCAATGCCGACAAAACTTCTTGATTTCTAGTCTTGCAGTAGTGTTTCGGCGGTTCTTTGTCGTTGTATAGCGCGAAACGCCTGGTGTTCGCTTGTTGGAATTAGTGCGACACTCAGTGCATTCCAGCGTAATAATAATCCTGACTCCCTTTTTGGCTGCCATAATTCGCCTTCTACAAAATCCAACCTGCGGACACAATTAGACACAAATTTCTATTATTTCATGTTACGGGTAGTATCAGCAAGTAATTTTTTTATTCTTAGATCGAGGGAAAAGCCTCTACGGGTTGCTACTACTTGGGTTTGACTGATGCGATCGTGAAATGCTTGTTGCAGATTCGGATCGGTAAAGGCTACTCCACAATCGGCAGCTAAAGGGCTAATTAGCAGCAATAAGGAAATAGCGTTTTTCAGACCAATAATTAGACCAACCAGCGCCAGCATAGAAACAAATCCAGCAATTCCCTCTCGTTTGCCTAGCTCTACGAGTCCTGGTGTTTTACCAAATTTAGCATTAACAACTTTCATATCTAGGGCGTAGCGACCTAAACTTTGCCCTTGATTTTTGGATACTAGCACTACTCGCAAGACTAACCATGCCAGAAGGAAAACTACTGCGTTAGCAAATAAAGTTCCTCCCAGTAACACGCTCAAGATACTCACTGCCAGAAAATCAATTATAAAAGCGGCAACTCGTCGCTGAATCGGCACTTTGGGAAAGCGACTGTAGCCTGGTTGGTCATTCATGGGAAATGCCTTGTGGAGATGAACACAGATATTTAGTCTGGAAAATAACTTTTTGGCTGGGCTGTGAATCTATTGTGAGGCGGCTGTAAAATTTTTGATCAACTTAGGCGGGTTTAATGGTTAAATAATTTATATGATAAATATTGTATAATATTGCTTTTTTATAAAAAGCATAGCTTGACCATTTTGGAATCGTCCATCTGGCTTTATCGTAATAAATACGGTAGTTGAGGCACGATCTTTTACACAATCATCCCAGCCCCAAAATTTACACTTTGGGGACAGGGGACTGGCGATGGGGAAAAGCTCTACAGCAAAGAAGAACGGAATTATGTTATCTAGCGATCGCCAGAGCAGTTATGACATTAGACATCTTGCGCTCAATTACAATTTTTTTATCGCAGATGTGAGCAGATAAACGCAGATTAAGCAGATGTTAGCTCAAATTTGATGCTTGTCCTAAGCTTCCTTTCCGTTGCTATAACTGGGTAAGTTTTACTAAACTAAAGTCAAATTTGCCAAACCTGAATGTTACCTGTAAAAGAAGCTGAGGAAATCATCTTAGGTTTAGTAGAACCTTTAGATGAAAATCAAAATTATGAAACCGTAGACTTGTCATCTGCCGTTGGTCGGGTTTTAGCAGCACCAGTAACTAGCCAGTTGGATTTTCCTCACTGGGATAACTCCGCGATGGATGGGTACGCGGTGCGGTTTGCGGATGTGCAATATGCTAATGCTCAACAGCCAGCAGTATTAGAAATTGTGGAGGAAATTCCAGCAGGTTGTCAGCCTCAAGTTGTAATTAAATCAGGGCAAGCGGCGCGAATTTTGACTGGTGCTGTCATGCCTGGGGGTGCTGATACTGTGGTAATGCAAGAGCAAACTAGAAGGGAAGGCGATCGCGTATTTATTCTCGCACCACCTGCACAACCCGAAGCGTTTGTACGTCATCAAGGCGCTTTCTATCAAGCAGGAACGCAATTATTACCTGCGGGTATACTTTTAAATGCCCCAGAAATTGCTGTGCTTGCTGCGGCACAGTGTCACCAGTTACCCGTCTATCGCCGTTTACGGGTGGCAATTATTTCTACTGGCGATGAATTGGTAACACCTGAGCAACCGTTACAAGCAGGTCAAATTGTAGACTCAAATCAGTATGCTTTAGCTGCTTTAATAACACAAATGGGCGCTATACCTGTGTGTTTAGGCATTGTACCCGATCAGCCACAGGCTCTTAAGGATGCGATCTCTCAAGCTATATCATCAGCAGATGTAGTACTTTCCTCCGGTGGTGTCTCAGTCGGAGATTATGATTATGTTGAGCAGATTTTGGCAGAGTTAGGGGCAGAAATTCACATCCGCGCTGTCGCGGTTAAACCTGGTAAGCCCTTGACAGTCGCTACATTTTATGGCAATGAATTAGCTAATCCTCAACCTGTATTATATTTTGGATTACCTGGAAATCCGGTTTCATCTCTAGTAACTTTTTGGCGGTTTGTACTACCTGCACTGAAGAAATTATCTGGACTAGCGACAGGGTGGGAACCAGTATTTATTATGGCGCGATCGCGTGATGATTTGCGTTCTGACGGCAAACGAGAAACTTATCTTTGGGGACAGTTGCATTTATTAGATGGAGTTTACGAGTTTCAGCTTGCAGGTGGTAGCCATAGTTCAGGTAATTTAATTAACCTAGCTCAAACTACTGGTTTGGCTGTTTTACCTGTAGACAATAAATTCATTCCTGCAGGGGAAACAGTCAAAATTTTAGCAATTAACTATTAGGTTTGTACCCCAACTTTTGAAACATTTTGGCTCCACCTGAAGCGTTACCTACCGTATCGGTGATTGCGGTCGGATCTATTATTCCTGTCGTATCGGTCGTTACGGTCATAGCGATCGTTTCTATCGTATCGGTCGTTGCGGTCGGATCTATTGTTCCGGTCGTATCGGTCATTCTGGCGACTTCCAATTAAAAACTCGGCTCGACAACCATTTCTGACCCAAATACGATTTATGTTATAACCCCAGTTCCCCTGGCAACTGCTATTAGAAAGTTGTCTAACAATTCTTACACCGTATCTTGTGTCTGCTGAACAAGTACGCCGCTGGTTATTGTTACTTTCACACCTCACAATTTGCGCTGCCGAGCTTGGCGTAGCAACAACCGTACCTATAGCCAAGCTGACAACAGCAAAAGCGGTAGCGATTACTGGAAGGCGATTACTCATATTTAAATTTCTCCATCTATCTGGAGTAGGAAAATTCATCCATAATTAACCTGGAGAAAAATTACAATTAACCCTGTTGCTGGATTACAAAATTGTAATTTTATTGGATTGAAAATTTTGCTTTAAAATGCAATAGTATTAGGTTTGTAGTAAAGGCGCTATTGTCCTACTACAAACCTCTAAGTGGAAGAAGTCTAAAGATTAAGATTTTGGTGGAAATTTGGCTACCAAATCATCCCCGGCAATAATTGTTGTATAAAACAAATATTCTTTATTAGTTTGGTAGCGATCATCTTGCTTGATGATACTCATAAACTCTCGATGCCCCTGCCGAAAGCGTCCTACCAAGCAACCAGCACTTGCTTTGTAAACATTATTGTAAGGATAATCATATCCCCAGTGCTGGTTTATACCAAATAAACCAGTATCACGTCTGTCAGCAGTACGCTTAAAATCTTGATTAAAGTCACGGCAAACAGTAAGATTTCCCGTTTGTACAAGCGCCTGATGACGGTCAGCATTCCCGTGATACCCAATTTGCCATGCTTTATACTGTCCAAACAAAATTCTGGCTGCACCTTTACGGTTCATGGGATTATAGGTATAGTAGCTACCTGGTTCAGTAGTAGCTTGCCAGTTACCAACAATTACTGGGACACCGTTGATCACCTGAATCAGTATGCGACGATCATTAAAGCAGTTAGGTTCATCACTGTTGAGGCTGCCATCTTCATTCATGCCTTCAACATAAACAATGTTGTATCTTTTTGAACCTGTAGCAATATAATACCCCTTGTGCTGCATATACTTAATAATGCAGCTTGCTAAATCATTGCTTAAATTAAGCGACGTGCTACGAGTAGGTAAATCTTCTGTCTTTGTTTCAATCAACTTTTCAGCAGTTACAGATCCCACATAATCTGGTTCATTAATTTTGGTGAGCAACTGAAATTGTTTTAAAGCTTGTATAGTAATTGGGCCAAATTTGCCATCAGCAGGAGGGTCTAACAGTTTTAATCTAATCAGACAAATTTGGATTTGTTTAGCTAGTTCTAGATTATCAACCACAGCTTCAAAGCTGTATTTCAAGTTAGTACCAACAAAGTTTTGCAGTTTGATCGGTGTAGAAGGTAAATCCTCTGCCTTACTTTGAATCAACTTCTCAGCGGTAGCTGCTCCAAAATCGCCATCTTCCCAAGATTGTTTTAAAATTTGGAAACTTCTCAGGGCTACTGCGGATTTTCTCCCAAACTGACCATCTGCTGGAGGGTCTAACAGCTTAACATTAATTAAAATGCTTTGGATTTGTGCTGCTAACTCTCGGTCAGAGGCAATCTGCTGAACGGTGTATTTTGTATTGGTGTTCAGAAAGTCTCGCAACTTCATTGATGCTACCCTGTAATATTTTGGAAATGACTAATTAGCTGTAATTAATGGCTATATTCTTGGTTGAGGAGAATATAGCCATTAAAGTTGTAGATTGCTAATATTTTAGTCTATTTATAGTTAATTGCAAGCTAACAATTTCACTACTATCTTAAGGGTAGTATCAAATTACCAAAAACCTCGTTTACCATTCGGTAAAACTGTTGCCCAATTTGTCTTGGCTTGAGCTATTTGTTCCTCATTAATTTTGGCTCCAGTTAGATTTGCCCCACACAAATTTGCACCTCGGAGATTAGCATAGTTGAGATATGCAAAACTTAAATCTGCGCCACGTAAATCTGCTCCTTCCAAATCGGCATAACTAAGATAAGCACGTACTAAATTAGCATCTCTAAGTATTGCTCCACTTAAACTGGTTCGTCCCATATCACTATTAGAGAGATTTGCTCCCTGGAAGTTTGTTTGAGTCAAGTTAGCTTGATGGAAATTTCCTCCAGACAAGTTAGCTTTTTGCAGATTAAGATTACTGAGATTTTGTTCACCAAAGTCGCGTCTGCCTTTGTTATAAGAACTAATTACACTTGGGGCATCTAACTTAGAAGGTAGTTTAGGTATCCCTGTTGTATGGCTGACATTTCTATGTGGATGTGTCGCTGAATCTTGACCAGGCATACCTCGATTACTAGCTGTACCTCGATTTTTGAAATCTGCTGCTCTTGGTGACGCTGGTGACGCTGGTGATGCTGGTGATGCTGGTGATCCCGTTTGATCCATTTTGGCTTTTCTGGCTCGAATTGCCATTCCTAACTGGGATGAAGCTGATGTGTTAATAGATGAATTTAATCCGCTTAAATCTCCAGATGGCGGGATATAACCCCTATTCGTTTGTTGATGAGATTGATGAGATTGATTAGGTTTAGTCGTCAAACCTTGAGATAGGCTATCCATATAGGGAGCCATTTCTAGTGCATTGAGAACTTCCTCAGCAGACTGATAACGGTGGCGGACAGAAACCTCTAACATTTTCCTGAGCACGTCAGCAAACTGGTTGCTGATATCAAGGTTTTCGTACCACAGCATTTCACCTGTTGAGGGATTGTAATCTAGGTTTTTGGGTGATTTTCCTGTGAGTAGATAAATGCAGGTAACGCCTAGGGCATAGATATCACTAGCATAAACTGGTCGCATTGCCATCTGTTCTGGTGGTGCATAACCAGGCGTGCCAATAGCGTAAGCTGTCAAAGCAGTTTGATCTGAGCTATTAAATACTGCTGTCTGACTAACCTGATTTTTTACAGCACCAAAGTCAATTAAAACCAGTTTGCGGTCTTGTTCCCGACGAATCATGTTAGCTGGTTTGAGGTCTCGGTGAATTACCTGCTGACTATGGATGTATTGCAGCACTGGTAACATTTCAGCTAAGAATTGCTTAACTCCCGCTTCACTAAAGGGGCCACCTTGTTTTACCTCTTGTTGCAGCGTCCAGCCTGGTACATATTCTTGTACCAGGTAAAACTGGGTATAGTCTTCAAAATAGTCCAGCAGCCTTGGTACTTGGGGATGGTTCCCAATCTTACCCAGGGTTCTAGCTTCTCGTTCAAACAACTCCCGTGCCATTTCTAGTACTTGGGGGGAAGTCGTTGTCGGTCGCAGTTGCTTGATTACGCTGGTGGGTTCGCCTGGGAGTGCTTCATCAATGGCTAAAAAGGTAGCTCCAAAACCACCTTGACCGAGTGCTTTGACAACTCGATAGCGATCGCGCAATAGTAGTCTAGAACCACACGCCTGACAAGTTTCGGCATGATTGGAATTTTCTGGGTTAGGGCAGTCTGGATTTATGCAATAGCTCATGGGAGCGTCACTATTGAGACATCTGTGCAACGATCAAACTTGGTCAAAATTGCTCTTGATAAATTGGCATGACTGCCTGTAGGTCAGAAGCCGATCTACTTAAGGACAAAGGTGTACTTTTACCTATTAAGTTGTCCGCGCTTTTTAGGATTGGTTTAAAACAAGGATATCTTACTTGCTGATTCATTAACTTTTATTATTGAACACGGTATCTGTTCGTTATCTATAGTTCCCTAATACTATCCAAAAAACCTCACTCCTCTATTGGCTTGGCAAAAATTTTTTAGGTAAAGACTAGAAATTTTTCTTTTTTAACTAAATTTTATCAGAGTTTATTTAAACAAAGTTTTTACGTTTACGTATAGCATTACAATAGCACTTACATAAATGTAAACTATTTAATTGTTAAATTTATTCAAACTTTAATCTTTAGATCTCGAATCTAGCAGTAAGTGTTGATTCAAACTGAGTAAAACTCAGCCATTGAACTACTAAAATATGTTTTCACAGACTTGATCTTACAAGATTTGACCAGAATTGGCTAGTGATTAAATCTTCTATTCTCTCAAGGTAATTTAAAAAATTGTTGAATTCAGTAGGGGTAAATTCGATTTTAGGATTTTATGAGTTTTTTAGGAGTTAGATTTGTTTGCTTTTAACATAAAAAAGTTTAGTAAAGTCTGCTAAAAAAGTGTATAGGAATATACTCCTGATGGCAGTCTGCCAGCATGGCGGTAAAATAATCAGGCTGAAATAGGTAAAAGCAAGCAGTTAAATGCGTATCTCTCTAAACTGGCTGCGGGAACTGGTTGATGTAAATATTGCTCCAGAAGAGTTGGCTCAAATGCTGACTTTAGCTGGGTTTGAGGTGGAAGATCTCGAAGATCGCCGTACTTGGGCGGAGGGTGTGGTTGTTGGCAAAGTAATCAGTCGCCAACAACACCCGAATGCCGATAAGTTAAGTTTATGTGAAGTTGATGTTGGCAATGCTAGTGGTTATTTAAATATTGTCTGTGGTGCTGCTAATGTGCGGGCGGATATTTATGTGCCTGTGGCAACTGTGGGTACTTATTTACCTGTGATTGATTTAAAAATTAAACCGACTAAGCTCAGGGGTGTGCGCTCAGAAGGCATGATCTGTTCATTAGCCGAAATCGGTTTGATGAAGGAATCAGCAGGAATTCATATCTTTGAGGGAGAAAATTTGCAGATAGGTGCAGATGTACGCCCTTTATTAGATTTGGATGATGTAATTCTAGATCTAAGTTCAACTGCAAATCGTGCTGATGCTTTGAGTATGGTGGGAGTGGCGCGCGAAGTATCGGCGCTTACTGGTGCTGCTTTAAAACTACCGCAGGTAGCAGAAGCAACGATTCCATCTGAAGGTAATTTACAGTTAAAGATTTCTGAGCCAAAAGCTTGCCCTGCTTATATTGGTACTGCGATCGCCAATGTAAAAATTGCTGCCTCACCTGATTGGTTACAGCGTCGTATACAAGCTGCTGGTGTCCGACCGATTAATAATGTTGTAGATATCACCAACTACATATTATTGGAATGGGGCCAGCCGCTTCATGCTTTTGATCGCGATCGCTTACAATCTGTTGCTGGTGGAGATGACCTTGCTATCGGTGTTCGCTTTGCTAATAGTGGTGAATCTTTCAAAACACTAGATGGTCAAACGCGCAACTTGCAATCACAAAATTTAATTATCACTGCCAATGATCAACCTGTTGCTCTTGCAGGTGTGATGGGTGGTGAAGAAACCGAAGTTTATGATGGCACTGAGAATTTAATTTTAGAAGCGGCAATTTTTGATCCAGTAGCAATTCGCAGATCTGCCAGGAGTCAAGGTTTACGGACAGAAGCTTCTACTCGTTATGAACGGGGAGTAAATCAGGCAGAATTAGAAATTGCTTGTAATAGGGCGATCGCACTCATTACTGAGTTAGCTGGCGGGACAGTTGTAGCCCAACAATTTGCTGACTTTCGACCCGATAAAGCTAACTGGAGTCGCTCAATTGAATTACGCCTAGAACGAGTTAACCAAGTTTTAGGGGCAGTAGACTTAGGAGACGATCAACTAGGGGAAGTCCAGCCTGAAGATGTTGAGCGGATTTTAACCGCCCTGGGGTGTACTCTCCAACCTACTGATCGAGAACAGGTTTGGATGGTGACAGTCCCACCATACCGTTATCGAGACTTAGACCGGGAAATTGATTTAATTGAAGAAGTTGCTCGTCTCTACGGCTATGGCAAATTCTGCGATACTTTGCCTAGTAAAACAGAAGCGGGATATCTATCTTTAGATCAGCAGTTAGTGCGGCAATTGCGCGAAGCATTTCGGGCAGCAGGACTAACAGAAGTAATGCACTACTCTTATGCGGTAGCAAAGTCTGAAGATGATACGCAGGTGAGAATCGCTAATCCGATGTTCACCGAATATTCACTTTTACGTTCTGAGTTAGTATCTGGTTTAATTAATTCTTTCCAGTACAATTTAGAACAAGGAAATGGTGCTTTAAACGCCTTTGAAATCGGTCGGGTTTTCTGGAGTGACGAAGAAGGTTTAGCTGAAGCAGATTCTTTAGCTGGAATTTTAGGCGGTGATCCTACTGAAGGAAAGTGGATCAGAGGAGGACGTGAACAAGCGATGACTTGGTTTGAAGCCAAGGGTGTGCTTGAAAGTGTATTTCAGCGTCTAAGTGTGCCAGTAGAGTATCAACCCGACAGACGCGATCGCCGCTTACATCCTGGGCGGACAGCATCTTTGTGGATACAAGGTGAACGTTTAGGTACTTTTGGACAATTACATCCCCAATTACGTCAAGAAAAAGGCTTGCCAGATGCAGTTTATGCCTTTGATTTGGATATGGATGTGTTATTGAACTATTTAGCTGAAGAGCAACATCTTACGCCGCCGTTTAAAGCTTATTCCACATATCCGGCTGCTGACCGAGACATTGCATTTTTTGCTCCTGTTGAGGTAACTGTTGCTGAAATTGAACGAGTGATTAAAAAAGCTGGTGGTGGTTTATTAGATGCTGTGGAACTGTTTGATGAATATAGGGGGGAAAACGTTCCATCTGGGCAAAGAAGTTTAGCACTGCGGTTAATTTATCGGGTAAGCGATCGCACTCTTACAGATGAAGATGTCGAACCAGTACATCAAAAAGTCCGCGATCAGTTAGTAGAAAAATTCCGAGTTAACCTCAGAAGTTAGGTTTTCAATTATCAGATAAGTAGATCGGGATAATCAAACTTAAAATTCAAGTCGGTGATTGGTTAATTCAGAATACCGATGACCTATCACCTATCACCCATGACCAGCGTGATATTTAATTTGATTTTTACCCACCTACTTATCTGATAATTGATAATTGGTAATTGATAATTGAGCAAACAATGACTAAATATGTAATGTGGGGAAGCTACTGCGCGGATGTTCTAGAAAAACGTGCGCCTTACCGCCAAGCACATCTTGATGGACTTGCCAAGCAAAAGGAAGCTGGAACTTTAATTACCATTGGCCCTACTAAAGATTTAACTAAAGTTTTTGGTATTTACGAAGCACCGGATGAAGCTACTGTTAGGCAATTGGTAGAAGCTGACCCCTATTGGCAAAATGGTATCTGGACAGAATACGATGTACTTGAGTGGATTCAAGCTTTGTAGAAACAGTTAACAGTTAACTAGACTTATTGCAAAAATCAGTTAATCCATTTTTGTACCCACAGGCTAACTGTGAGTACATTTGTGTTTATCTGTGGTTAATTTAGCAAAACTTTACTTATACAAGAGATCTACTGTTTACTGTTAATTTTTAAGATTTTGGTGACAAAATTTTAGTGCTACTAATAAGTCACTGGTTTGTTGAGGATAGTCAACTTTTGGACGGTTAATAACTATTAAAGGGATACCTAACTCAGCAGCAACCATGCGCTTAATATCTTCTCCCCCAGGAGTTCCAGAAGCTTTGGTCACGACTAAAGAAATTTGCCACTGTTCCCACAATGCCTTTTCTAAGTTAGCTGAAACCGGAGGACGTAAGGCAATTATGCGATCTGGTGTGAATCCTGCGGCTATTGCTGCATCCATTGCAGTCACAGAAGGCAGAATTCGGGCAAATAAACTAGCTTTTTGTTGCCAATGTTGAAATAGGGGCAAGGGTCGATAGCCTAATATTAGTAATACCCTTTGTCCCTGAAGATAGTCTTTATTTATCAGTGTATTAAAACTATCTAGTTGAATTATTTGTGAAGAATTTATTGCAGTGTCTACAGATAAACGTTCATAGCGCAAGTAGGGAATTTGTAGCTGATTTGCAGAAGCGATCGCACCAGTAGAAATTTCCACAGCGTAAGGATGAGAAGCATCCAAAATTGCACCTATCTTTTCATCGGTTAAAAATTTTTCTAGGTAATTAATATCTAAACGAGTTACTAATACTCGTAAATTTGATGCCGAAGGATAAAGCGATCGCGCAGGTTCAGTTGTGACCGTAATTGTACAAGGTAAATTAGTTTGGGAAAGTGCGATCGCTAATTCCCTACTTTCTTGAGTACCACCAATCAACCAAATGCGTTCGCGTGCATATGCCATACTGCTAGCGCAGAAAAATCGCGTAGCGTCTCCGCAGGAGAAAGGCTTTAGCGTCCCCTTCGGGGAATCGCCAACATTTTTTAGGGTCATCTTGCACCCTATATCATCACTAAACTGCTTCAATCACCCTTAAGTGCTTTTTGAAAGTTCTTACGATAAGACTTGTTATACATCAAAAATGGCCACAACGTAGACATTGCAACCCGATTTCCTAAACCTTGGTTAAAAGAAGTGCGTTCAAATCCATTCCAGAATTTCCATGCACCTACACCATAACCTCCAAGTAAGGCGAAAACAACTAATGGCCCCATCGCTTAACCCTCATTATATTTAACTTGTTTAATTACACGCCAGTAGCTACAAATTTCGTGTGTTGGATAATTACTAATTTAAAAGCTAACTTCCATCCACTTGAGATTTAGCTTATACACTTATACTTTAAATGTAGGCTAAATTAGCAGTTTGATTTCAGCTTAAGGTATATATAGTAGCCTTTATTTAGTTATCTTCTCACCAAAGCTAAGTTTTAATACCACAATCAATAAATAACAGCATTTTTCTTAAATATTCTTAACTATAATTTACACGCAACGATATTTTTCAGTCTGATTGTTTGACTATCCGTTACCCCTCACACTGAGCAACGCTTACACCTGTCACTTGCACAATTATATATTGTGTATCCAACCTAGTCTTAAACTCCCAGCACAAGCGCATCTAATGACGGATACCCTAAATTTGATACTCATAGGAGACTTAATAACAGAACTATGTCAAGCGAAGCATTGGTAATAACGCTCTTTTACAGTGCCAAGAATTAAGGAGGAATTATGCGAGCAGTTCTGATGGCTGGTGGTTCGGGAACACGACTTAGACCCCTAACGTGCGAACTTCCTAAACCAATGGTACCCATTCTCAACCAACCGATTGCTGAACATATTATCAACCTGCTCAGAAGGCATCACATTACTGAGATCATTGCAACGTTGCACTATCTACCTGATGTCATGCGAGACTATTTCCAAGATGGTAGTGACTTTGGTGTTCAAATCACCTATGCAGTTGAGGAAGACCAGCCATTAGGTACGGCTGGTTGTGTTAAAAATATTGCTGAGTTACTAGATGAAACCTTTTTAGTAATCAGTGGTGACAGCATCACAGATTTTGATTTAAGTGCTGCTATTCGATTTCATAAACAAAAGCAATCGCAAGCTACCTTAATTTTAACCCGCGTACCAAATCCGATTGAATTTGGTGTAGTAATTACAGATGAAAACCATCGCATCCGCAGATTTTTAGAAAAGCCTTCTACAAGTGAAATTTTTTCGGATACTGTCAATACTGGCACATATATTTTAGAACCAGAAGTATTAAACTACCTGCCACCTAACACTGAATGTGACTTTTCTTCATATTTGTTTCCACTACTGTTGGAAAAAGATGAAGCCATGTATGGCTATATTGCTGAGGGTTATTGGTGTGATGTTGGTAATTTAGATGCTTACCGCGATGCTCAATATGACGCTTTACAAAGAAAGGTAAAACTAGAATTTACCTCTGAGCAACAATCGCCTGGAATTTGGGTAGGGCAAAATACTTATATTGACTCAACAACTAAAATTCAAGCGCCAGTAATCATCGGTCGTAATTGCCGTATTGGTTCAAGGGTGCAAATTGAGGCAGGAACAGTAATTGGTGATAACGTCACCATTGGTGCTGATGCTGACCTCAAGCGCCCGATCGTTTGGAATGGAGCAATTATTGGTGAAGAAGCACATTTACGTGCCTGCGTAATTGCTCGTGGTACCCGTGTAGACCGTCGCGCTCATGTGTTAGAAGGTGCGGTAGTAGGTTCTTTATCTACTATTGGTGAAGAAGCTCAAGTTAGCCCTAATGTGCGTGTTTGGCCCAGTAAAGAGGTAGAATCTGGTGCTACTCTGAACATTAACTTAATTTGGGGTCAGACGGCTCACCGTAATTTATTTGGTCAACGAGGTGTCCAAGGGTTAGCAAATATTGATATAACTCCAGAATTTGCTGTTAAGTTAGGAGCAGCTTATGGCTCTACTTTAAAGCAAGGTTCTTCTGTAACTGTATCTCGCGACCAGCGCAGTATTTCGCGGATGGTTTCTCGGTCTTTAATTGCTGGTTTAATGTCGGTGGGAATTAATGTTCAGAATTTAGAAGCAACTGCAATTCCTGTCTCCCGTACAGTTGTGCCTACGCTTTCGGTTGCTGGCGGAATTCATGTACGGGTACATCCAGACAGAGCGGATTATATTTTGATCGAGATTTTCGATCCCAAGGGGATTAATATCTCTAAATCTCAAGAGAAAAAAATTGAAGGAGCTTATTTTAAAGAAGATTTTCGACGAGCGCAAATTCATGAAATTGGTAACGTCGTCTACCTCAACCAAGGAATTGATATTTATAGTACTGCTTTTGAAAAACATCTCAATGTACCAGCAATTCATAACAGTGGTGCAAAGGTGGTAATTGATTATGTCTATGCTGTTTCTGGTGCGGTGTTGCCGTTACTGTTAGCTAAATTTGGCTGCGATGCGGTGGTACTGAATGCTAGTTTGAATCAAAGCGCGTTAGCTGTTCCTGAACGGGAGGCATTGCTAAATCAGTTAGGTCATGTAGTAGAGGCGCTGAAAGCTAATTTTGGTGTGCAAGTGTCAGCGCATGGTGAGCAAATGATTCTGGTGGATGAGT
Organism: Oculatellaceae cyanobacterium; assembly: GCA_036702875.1. Taxonomy (GTDB): domain Bacteria; phylum Cyanobacteriota; class Cyanobacteriia; order Cyanobacteriales; family PCC-9333; genus Crinalium. The sequence goes on from DATNQB010000020.1 coordinate 23,864, forward strand.
CAGGGTTGCCAATTCGGGGTGAAATGTTGACAGCTTTGATGATTCAGATAATTCTGACAGCTAACCCTAGAGGTACTGTAGTAGTGCCTGTCCATGCTTCTAGTGCTGTGGAACAAATTGCCCGCCGCCATGATGGTAGGGTAATTCGGACTAAGGCGAATCCTACAGCGTTAATGGAGGCGTGTCACACTAATCCCAATGTGGTTTTAGGTGGCAGTGGTGAGATGGGGTTTATTTTCCCACAACTGCACCCAGGGTTTGATGCGATGTTCTGTATTGCTAAACTCATGGAGATGCTAAGTTTGCAAGAGCGATCGCTTGGTGCTATCCGTTCTGAGCTACCGCGTGTTTATCACAAAAATTATACGGTGCGTTGTCCCTGGACAGTCAAGGGAGCATTAATGCGGCATCTTGTAGAAACTCACCCAGCCGAAAATTTGGAATTGGTAGATGGGGTTAAAATTTGCAATTATCAAAATGATAGTTGGGTATTAATTTTACCTGATGCTAGTGAACCTTTAGTAAGTATTTTCGCTAACAGTAATAACAAAGATTGGGTTGATGAAACTTTAAGAGAGTACCGCGCTCGTGTTCAAGAATTTGTGGAACTTGATAAAGGTATGGACTTCTTGAATTAGTAATCATTTTTGTGAAAAATGTCAAGACATTTGTTGCATGGTTTAAGGAATATTTCCACAAAGACACTCCAAATGTTGTCAGCATTTAGCTAAACTGTTACACACTTAAATTACATTGATAGTTAAGGTTGTTGACTGTTGACTATAATTATTAACCTGTCACCAGTCAACAGTTAATATCAAACATGATTTTCGTTTTGCAATCCATCACAAAAAGCAGTACAATTGTACTAACAAGCTGGTAATGACATACTAATCGACTAGGAGCATTATTAAATGAATAGCTGCGTTTTAATGGCAGAAATTATTAAAGATCCAGAACTGCGCTATACTCCAGACAACCAAACTGCAATTACTGAAATGTTAGTGCAGTTTCCAGGGATACGGACTGAAGATCCACCAACTACATTAAAGGTTGTAGGCTGGGGGAATATAGCACAAGAAATTCAAGAACAGTATCACTTAGGTGATCGCATCGTGATCGAAGGTCGCTTACAGATGAATACCATTGAGCGCCCAGAAGGTTTTAAAGAAAAACGCGCCGAGCTAGTCGTTTCTAAAATATACTCGTTAGCGAACAATAGCTATGAAGCAGCATCAGCATCAGAATCTACTGCAACCAGCAATAGTAACAATGTTGTTTCCTTAAGACCAACAAGCACAGGGAATGTCAGTAATCAAAAAACTGATCGTGGGATGTATGAACCAGAAACAGCTTCCTTGGCGGTAGAAACTAGACCCCTCAAGACTGTTACTCCTAAAAAGCCAGAAGCAGGTCAAGATTTGGACGATATCCCGTTTTAAAGATATTCACTTAAAAAGTCAAAGGGGTTATCTTCCCAACACGGTGCAGGGGTTAACCAAAGTAAATTGCGGTCGATCTCAGCTTCAATCTGATCAATGTCTTCTCGTTCAAATAAAGCCAGTAATGCCTTGGTATCTTGCTCATTTAGAGGCATTAGGATCGCTGCATACCCTAAGTCATAGCTTTTGGTTTTTGCAGCTTCGTCACGCGATCGCACTTGCGCTTTGAGACTTTCCACCTGTGAACTATAACGAATTAGTTCAGCCGGAAATCCAGAGCGATCGTCGCTAGATGAAGGGGTATACATGGAGTGCATCCAGTAAAACTGCTATGGCGTTTAAATGATGCTGGGCTGAACACTTGTTAGCTTTGACACCAGTTGGAACTAGCTTGATTTGCTCTTGGTAATAGCCGTAGGCAGTTACAGTTATCGAGATGGATAAAAAGTTACTAAAATTTCCAAGCCAATAAGTGGCATCGCTAGAAATATAGAATCAGGATCAAGCTATTGTATTTTAGCTTGATCATCTGGACAAGTGCATCCTTACCAAAAGCTAAGTCATAATAACTCAAACTAGCTTCAATTTTAAAATCGAACCTTTTTATGTAGATATTTTTTTGTAATAAAATTTAAATTAAGTATATTTATAATTAAGAGTGACATCCGATTGACAATATTTACAATTTTTTAGATTTTCTTAATTTAACAAACCCCTTGAAAAAATGCAGAAAAGCTCAATTTATCAACATATTTACTCACTTTATTCTGATTAAGGGATAGAACAGTGTTTCAAATTCTATATCCCCTGTTGCAAGCCATCCAGCCTTTTATGGTGCATATATGCTTTGTCAGTGCCTGGATAATCATAATTTTGGCATTGAGGAGTTTGTGGCTGAGTATGAAACACGGCTTAAGCAGGGCAAAAAAAATGCACGAAATCCCCTGCACTGGCTGCCAATATTTCACAAATGATTATCGTCTTAAATGTACAGTACAGCCTCATATCGCCAATTCTGAGGATGCAATTGACTGTCCTGACTATCGGGAAATTAAAAATTATTATCATCTTGCAGAATAGTCAAATTAATATTATGTAGACATTTGTAGCAAAACTTTTAATACGCCTCGCTTCTGGGCATGATCGAAGGCTGCAAGCCCTTCACCTAATGAATAGCGTGCCTGAATTAGCGGCTCTACGTCAACTTGTCCTGTGGCTAGTAAATCAAGTGCTGGGGGAAAGGAACCGCAGCGTGAACCGATGAGGGTAATTTCGTCCACTACTAGAGATGAGGCATCAAAAGTCAGTTGTCCTGAGTAGGTACTTTTGAGGACTAGGATACCGCGAGGGCGGAGGGCGCGTCTGGCGATCGCAAAACCGTCAGGATTACCAGTACATTCTACTGATAAATCAAATGTTCGCTCTGTTACCGCCTCAACAAAATTAGTTTTAATACCACGCTGGGCTAAGTTAGCAAGTTTCTCTTGATGTCGCCCCACGACTAAAAGATCGCACCCAGTAAGCGCCAAGGTTTGCGCCACCAGTTGCCCTAATTTACCATCACCAACTACCAGCACTCGATCATCTGGGCGTACTTGCACCTGTTGCTGAATTTCCAAGGCTGCTGCTAGCGGTTCTGTGAAAGTAGCTTTTTCTGTTGTTATAGACTCCGGTACTGGATGTAAATTCTTAATCGGCAAGGTAAGATACTCAGCAAAAGCTCCATTCCGGTTAACTATTCCTAAAACAGAACGGTTTTCACAGTGAGTAGGTTGCCCAGTTACACAAAAGCGACACTCCCCGCAGGCAGCGTTAATTTCTCCAACAACGCGCTGACCAATTAGTTGTTCTGAGCCTTGTTCTACAATACCTACAAATTCATGACCCAAAATCCCAGTATAAGGATAGTAACCTTTCAGCAGTTCTAAATCAGTGTTACAGATCCCAGCACAAACTACACGCACCAATGCCTCCCCTGGCTGAGGTTCGGGAATAGGGGCATCAATGCGTAGCTGTAGTTGCTGATTTTCTAGCCAAAGCGCTTTCATAGTGACTTTTACGGGATTTGAACAAAACAAAATTATTTTATTGACTGTTAAAGAAGTTAAGATATAACTCGAACCTTATATAGCTTAAAGGTAAAATCTGCCCATCGAAGTAGCTGCAATGCAAATGGCATGATACCTTTAAGTATGGCGTAAACATCCTGCGAAAATAAGATTAGAATAAAAAGCTTGTGTAAAATTTCTGCTGTCACAAACAATACATCTGGAAATCAAAAGCCAAGCATTCGACGCAGGATACAGATTAACCTGGTTCTACTGCACAGATTGATGTTTTTGATATTAGCTAGAGAAGTACGAAAATTGACGAGGTGGAGCAACTTGCGTCAAGATAGTCTTTCCTTAGCTAATATCATTTTGCTGCCTGCAAGCAAGTTTGTTTGAATCCAAGTCTGGAGGTATTTTTCATGTCTATTCGTCTTTATGTGGGTAATCTGCCAAAAGAAGATGTAGAGCGTCAAGATCTGCAAGCCATCTTTGCCGAAGCAGGTGATTTTGTTTCTACCAAAGTAATTAAAGACCGTAAAACTGGTAAATGCCGTGGTTTTGGCTTTGTAACTGTAAATACAGATGAACAAGCCGATCAAATTATTGAGCAGTTCAATGGCTATATGTTTCAAGATGCTGCTCTTAAAATAGAAAAAGCATTACCAAGGTCTAAGGGTAAAGGAGATGAGGAGTTTGCCCCAGGTACTGAAGATACCAGTAGCAGCACTCCCAGCAGCAACACTCCTCCTCCTCAGCGTAATCCTGAGCGTAATTCTGGTGGTGGTGGTAGTAGTTCTGCGCGTCGTAATAATAAGAAGTCTCGGCGCTCTCCTACAACTGCAAGTACATCATATAGCGGCAGTTCAGATGAGTTTCAACCAGATCCACGTTGGGCTGGTGAATTAGCTAAGTTGAAGGAAATGTTAGCAACTCAATCTAGCAATTCTTAATGGCACTCTGAAAATCAACTTGGGTTTTTCACGAAGAACCAAGCACAAGTATATGTTTGATTGCTTGCAGGAAATCCACTGACTATTGGTGGTGGGGAACGCTCGATTTCTGGGATGGATTCAGATAATTAAACCCCAACCTGGGTGAAGCTGGCACTAAGTTAGCCAGCTTTTTTATTTATAGCACTTAGCACTTAGCAATTACAGGACTTACGCAGACACACTATATATAGATAGTGTGATTAAAATTGGCGATCGCTCTTTGATAAAGTCAAGCTATCACCATTAAAGAAAAAGTGTTTAAAAGTCAAGCGAGTTGCATCTGAACAGAAGGAAATTTAAGCTCTTGAGCTAAATAGTCTGACAGCAATTCATTAATCACCATAGTAGATCACATACACAATCAAGTGTTGGAACTAAAAGCAATCGAGGATATAGTTAAGAATATTTCTTATTAATAAGATGATATCTGGCTAGTTGCTCCATGACTCGCTCAACTCTTTCTCAACCCGATGAACAAGCCAAACTATTGCAGATAGTTGGGTTGTGCATAGCCATGATTGTGTTGCTGATTTGCCTAATCTACAGCATTACTATAGGTGCGCGAGACATATCATTAACAATTATTCTCGACTCTTTTACATCGTTTAATAGTTCTTTTGAGCATTTAGTGATTCAAACAGTGCGCCTACCGCGATCGCTCATGGCAATGATGGTGGGTGCAGCATTGGCAGTGTCAGGTGCATTGATGCAAGGCTTAACTCGCAATCCTTTGGCAGAAACTGGCATTTTAGGCATCGAAGCTGGAGGCGCGTTAGCGGTTGTCATTACCTTGTTCATTTTTGGTAATTCCTCTGTGAGTGTTTATGCAGGCGTGGCTTTCCTCGGAGCAGCGATCGCGGCGGTGCTGGTGTACGTCTTGGGGACATTGGGACGAGGGGGTGCAACACCGCTTAATCTCACGGTGGCTGGAGCCGCTATGACTGCATTTATTACCTCGATTACAACTGCTATTTTAATTGTTAGTCAACAAACTCTAGAACAAGTTCGGTTTTGGTTAGCAGGCTCCCTAGCCGGAAGAGATTTCAATTTATTTCTGTATGTCTTGCCATTTCTGGTAACTGGATTGCTGCTGGCGTTCCTACTGGGTCGGCAAATTACAACTTTGAGTTTAGGAGAAGACATCGCCAAAAGTTTAGGTCAACAAACTGTGTGGATTAAGGTATTGACAGCAATCAGCGTCGTATTATTGGCAGGCAGTTCAGTAGCGATCGCAGGACCTATTGGCTTTGTGGGGTTGGTAGTACCTCACATGGTGCGCTTTTTTATCAAAACAGACTATCGCTGGATTTTGCCTTATTCGGCTTTGCTAGGAGCGATCCTGTTATTAGTTTCGGATATGGCAGCGCGAGTATTGCTCAAGCCTCAAGAACTTCCAGTAGGCGTGATGACGGCAATTATTGGTGCGCCCGTATTTGTCTACCTCACAAAATCAAAGGTGAAGCGATGAAAGGTAACTTGCTGGTTAGTTCTCCGATGTTTTCCTTCCGAGTCGATCCGCGCTTACCCTTCCTGTTGTTGGTGCTGTCGCTCCTCAGTTTGGCAGTGCTGATTTTGAATGTGCAGCATGGGGAATACCCGATCGCCACTACGGATATTATCAAGACTTTATTTGGTATTAATACAGGCAATCCCGATCATCGCTTGATCGTTTACAACCTGCGATTACCCAGAACTTTAGTTGCTTTTATGGTGGGAATGGCACTGGCGATCGCAGGCACGATTTTTCAAGGACTGACACGCAATTCTCTGGCTGACCCCAGTATTATTGGCATTAATGCCGGAGCAAGCTTAGTGGCGGTGGCAGTAATTGTCTTATTTCCCTCTGCGCCTATTTATGTCCTACCGATGGCAGCCTTTATGGGTGCTTTATTAATGGCGGCGCTGATTTATGGTTTGGCTTGGCAGGGTGGTAGTTCTCCGACATTACTGATTTTATTAGGCATTGGCTTATCTGCGATCGCCAGTGCCTTTACTAGCTTAATGATTATCTTTGGCTCTATCTATGATGTCACTCAAGCATTAGTCTGGTTAGCTGGAAGTGTCTATGGTCGTAGCTGGGAACAGTTCTTTTCATTCCTTCCCTGGGTTATTTTTGGTACTCCCATCGCCTTCTCATTATCCCGTCATCTGAATGTGCTGAACTTAGGCGATGATACGGCAAAAGGTTTAGGTAGTCGGGTGGAATGGGAACGAGGGGGACTTGTGGTAGTTGCCGTTGCCCTTTCCGCATCAGCCGTTGCTACAGCAGGCGCGATCGCTTTTGTGGGACTTATTGCCCCTCATGCTGGACGACAATTAATTGGAGTGAATCATCAAAATTTGCTGCCTGTTACAGCTATCTTGGGTGGATTATTAGTCATGCTTGCCGATTTAGTTGGTAGAACTGTGTTTGCACCTATTGAGCTTCCCTGCGGGGTGGTTACTGCTGCCATTGGCGCACCTTTTTTTCTTTATCTACTCATTCGCCATCGTTTTAATTGATATTTACTCCCTTCCCGCTTAAAGAATACCTATTTTTTAAACCGCCAAGACGCAAAGAACGCCAAGGAAAAGCAGAATATAATTTCAGTTTTTAACGCTCAAAGAATCATTTTTAAAAGAAGTCCAGTGATTTGGTACAAGCTCCTCAATTCTTCTGAGTTTGGGTAAGCAGAACCCCACGATTCCCACTAAAATCATGCCTAGAGAACACAGGACATACAACAGGGAAATTCCTGTACCTGCACCTGTTCCGAAAATGTAGCTAAAAAGTTCGCTGATTTTACCGCCTGTCGTGAAAGCAGGTTCAAATACTCGATCTGCAAGTATTCCACCTATAAATGTAGCGATCGCACTTACTATCTGTAGCACTAAAGCATTGGCGGCAAACACCCGTCCCTGCATCTCTGGCGCGATTTTCTCCATCCAGAGGGCATTTTCAGAACTAAGTAATAGTGGAAAGTTGAGGGAAGAGCAAAATTGAGCAGGAACCCATACTTGGAGCGATCTCCCCAAACCAAAGAAGGTTTTGCTCACTCCTGCCCCAATGAATCCCGCTAACATACCCCGTACCCGTCGCTGCGAACCGCCCCAGAAACTCAGTGCAATTGCTCCAATAACGCCGCCCATACCTGCTGCCGTCCCAATGCTAGCTAATGCCTGACTGCTACCAGTGGAACGCGCTAAAATCAACGCATCATCAATGGCGCTGCCTAAATCGTGAAAGAACCAAAACAAAGTAGTCATCAGCAGCAATAGCCTTAAACTCGGCTGTCGCCACACCTCACGAAAGCCTACGGTAAGTTTAAAGAACAAAGTTTCTTCGGTATTAGCTTGCGGCTGATAGTGAGGAATGGATACTAAAAGCAGTGTAGTAATGGCAATACAGAACGTTACAAAATCTATCAGCAAAATCCCAGGCAACTTAATGAGAGTATAAATCGCCCCTGCTAAAGCTGGTGCTAAAATAACCGAGCCGTAATGCACTGCGGAATTCATACTGTTAGCCTTTGTCAACTGCGATCGCGGTACGATCTGCGAAATAGACGTTTGATAAGCCAAGCTTTGAAGTTGCCCAAAGCCACCGTTAAGAGTTGCGGCTAGATAAAGATGCCAGATTTCTAGATTGTTATTGAGATAAAGTAACCCGATACCAATAGTGGAAATAGCAGCAATACTATCTCCTAATATCATCAGTTGCTTGCGATTAAAGCTATCAACAATAATTCCACCAATTAAACTTACTGGAATGCAAGGCAGTTGTCGGAAGAAGCCCAACAAAGCCAAAGTAGTTGCAGATCCTGTTAGTTGCCATGCCCAGATGGTAAGAGCAAAGCTGGTCATATAACTACCAATGGTGGACAGTAGTTGACCAAACCAGATGATCGTAAATGTACGCACAGATGCTCGATGAAATTAAGAATTTTCCACCAAATCAAAGATCGTGGTGGGAGAGGATTTGAATTAGCTTTGATTATTTGTTACAGGAATAGATGGTGGAATCCGAGCCACCATTTCAGTTTGCAGCACTTCTGGAAACTGTTTCCAGACAATGTTACCGTCCTGGCTATCAAGATAAAGTTCACTAAAACGCAGCACTGCTTCAGCCGTCGCCTCAATAGAGCTTTCGGCTATAGGGATATTTGCTAGCAGATATGTAGATTTATTTGCAGATGATAAAGCAATAGCACAGGGGCGATCGCAAGTCCATAAGCATCTCACAGGCTGAATCTCTAATTCCGCGCGTCGTAACCATTGTTGATATAAGCTCAAGAGGCGATCGCTAAATACCATGCCATCAGAGGGAATATCGGGCGATTTCTCATGATCATAACGGCAGGATTTACAGACAAAAAGAATGGGTTTTGACATAAACTAAATTTCCTGAATGTAAGCTAAAAAATAGCAAGACTTGTGTTATAGTTTGTTATTAATTCTTTTCAATTAGATACTTGTATAAATCATCTAAAATCGCATTAGCAGAAAGAATGTTACCAAAAATCCAATAACCTGAATCAACCTTATAAACTTGATTTTTTTTAACTACATTGAGGGTTTGCCATAAAGGGCTATTCGCATATACTTCCAAACTAGATTCTGCACCTGGATCGATAGCGAGAAACATTTTATCTGCTTCCAGCAAATCAACCTGCTCTAAGCTAGTATTGATATAACCATAATCTGAGTTTGGAACTTGAATCTGCTGGCGCTGAATTTCTGGAATAGATAATAATTCCAGTTCTTCCATAACATTCACAGCAAATGAATTATGGTTAAGAAACTGTGTAAAAGCTAGAGTAGTATAAAATCGCATAATGCAAATTTTAAGTTTACCAGTTCTTTGAGCAAATATTGATTTTAAGTTAGCAACTTTTTGTTGATAAGCATCAAGAAGTTTCTTAGCTTCTTGAACTTTGTTAACGATTTCTGCCGTTTGTTGTAAAGTTTTTTTCCAACCAGTTTGAGAATATTCAATAGAAACTGTAGGAGCGATTTTAGAGAGTATGGAATAATTTTGAGGAGAAATAAACAGTCCCACAATTAAATCAGGATTTAACTCCACGATTTTTTCTAAATTGGGTTGACCATCTTTACCTAAATTAGCGATCGCTCCCATTTTATCCTGCAAGAGCTCTTGTTTAGTCCCAACTTGATTAGCAACTGTTGAAGCTATAGGCTGTAAACCTAACGCCACTAAAATCTCTAAACTTTCTTGATCCATAACGATTATTCGTTGTGGATTAATTGGAATGCAACTTTTACCTAATTCATGTTTAACCGTTCGACATTCAGATGAAGTAGCTTCTAGTTTTTGAGCCAGAAATTGTTGTCGAACTATACCATAACAACCCTGAGCAAAAACTACAATCATAATTCCTACTAAAAAAAGCGTAAGGCGTTGTCGCCAGGATTTATAAAGCATTATCATTCTACATATTTCTACTTTTTAACTAATTGCTTAAAATGTCAAAGAAATCGTCCCCTTAATAGTCGTGGGAGCGCCATAATAAACTCGCAAAGAACTTTCTGCCGTTTCAAAGTAGGTAACGTCAAATAAATTTTCAATATTCAACCCAGCCCGAAAATTGTTTCGGCGATAGAATAGCGAAGCATCGGTACGGGTGTAGCTAGGAACCTGAAAAGAATTATCTAAATCGCCTTGGCGCTCACCCACATAAAATAAACCTAGTCCGAAGCCTAAGCCATTAAGAGAGCCACTTTGAATTTCATAGGTTGTCCATAAACTCAAAGCATTTTTAGGAACATTATTAATGTAATTACCAACTGTATATGTATTGTCAGCCGTTATCTGAGCATCTGTATAAGCATACCCAGCCGCAATTTTCCAACCTGGCGCAATTTCACCTGCAACATCGAGTTCTATCCCACGACTTCTCTGTTCTCCTGTCTGCACTGAAAAATTTGGATCAATGGGGTCAGCCGTTAATACGTTAGAACGAGTAACTTGGAAAAGAGCTAAAGTTGTTGACAACCTGCGATTCAGCAAGTCTGCTTTCATTCCCAATTCGTATTGGCTGCCTCGCTCTGGTTGAAAAAGTTTATTATCTAATGCAGTGCCTACATTTTGCAGAAAAGAGCGGCTATAGCTGGTGTATAACGAAAGTGAATCAGTGGGTTGATAGACCAAACCAACTCTAGGACTAATAGCTTCGTCCTGTTGCATAGACTCAGAGTTATCAACTTTGCTAATCTTTTGGCTAACCAGGTCAAACCTTCCTCCCAGCAATAATTTCCAGTTGGTAAATAAATCAATCTGATCTTGCAGATAAATACCGACGGAGGTTGTAGTAATCGGTTCTTTGGGATAAGCATCCACAAATGATTTTTGAGACTGTCTATACACAGGGTTGAATAAATCAATCGGATCTAGATTAAATAGTTGACCACTTGCTCCATAGATATCTCGATTAAAATCAAAACCAAACAATAATTTATGAGTAATGCTACCTGTGTTAAAAGTGCCGACAATGTTGGTATCAAGGATGAAGTTGTCTTGAGACTGGTCTGTTGTGGCATATATTCCCCGTTCTAAAGTGCGTTCATCATCCAGTAAATTGGCTGGATACATGGAGTTTTGGGGATTTCGCTGGAATGTAGCTCTAAAAGCATTGCGTAACTGCCATTTCGAGTTGAAGTTATGGTCTAGGTTATAGCTCAATCGCAAAGCATAGCGATTATTCTTATCTAATTCATCGTCTGGCTCCCCAATAAATCGGTTACGGGGTAATTTTCCGTTAATATTAGGTAAAACAGTACCCTTGGCAGGTAATCCCCTAGCGTTTGGTTGCTCACCGATGGTGTATTCACCTGCAAAAGTGAGTTTGGTTATCGGGCTAATCTGCCAGGTGAGAGTGGGAGCGATGACATAATCGCGGCGATCGAAAAAGTCAATAAACGTTCCAGTGCTGGAAGCACCCGCGATGAAACGATAGAGCAAAGTTTGAGAATCATTCAACGGTCCTGTAAAGTCCAGCGAACCCGCGTAAGTTTCAAAATTACCTAACGTTCCCTCAACGTTATAACGGGGAATGGCTAACGGCTGTTTCGTGACGATGTTCACAGTCCCACCTGGACCACCCTGACTAAACAGTGCGCCTGCTGGACCTTTTAACACTTCAATTTGTTCAATGTTCGGAATGGCAATCCTGGTTGTAATGTTAGTATCATCGCGCAAGCCATTACGAATGATGTTGCCTCCTGTGAAACCTCGGATCGTCACTCCCTCAAAAGCAGAGAAAGATGGGTTATCCGGTGTGACTCCAGCAACGGTTCGGAGTGCTTCATTGACGCTTTCTACCCGCCGATCTCGTAACAATTCTTCAGGAATGACTTGAACAGAAAACGGTAAATCTCGGATGGGAGTATCGGTTTTACTTCCACTTGTAGCGTTGGGTACTCGATAACCTTGCTGTCGTCTTGCTGTAACGACAATTTCCCCATCTAATATGTCGGTTTCTAGGGTGAGGTTATAGATCAGTTCTCCCGTTTTCAAGCTAATTTCTGATTTGGGTAGGGTATTATTTCCAGTAACACTTACCTGAATATTGTTAGTACCTTGCTGTACTACCTGCACCCTAGCGACATCTAGTGTTGGGTTTTCGGTGCTGAAGGTTTGAGTATTGGGAAGTGCTAGAATGGCGTTAGGAATGTCTGCGATTATACTGTTACCTTCTGTACGAATTTTGCCGAGATCGATCTGTAAAGGCTTGCCATCTGCTGTTTCTAGAACAATTTCTAATCCTGTAGTAGTGCGGTTCAGGCTAACTCTGATCACCTGAAGTGGAGAGTTGAGGGATTGAGCCAGCCAGCCTCTATTTTCTGGTTCTGTTTGGGAGAGCCAGCCTTTGATCGTGGTAGGGAGCATATAAGGTTCTTTGATCGGTTCAGGCTTCGACTCATTGGCTAATTCTTTTGCCCAACTTGGTTGAGCAACCAGTACCGATACCAATCCCGTGAGCAAAATGATTTGTTGCCGATGCTGTTGCATACCCTTCACACCTAAAATCCTGACAATATCCCTGCTCTGAGCGTGTCAGTTAAGAAAGATTCTCAATTAACTAGGTTTAATAGTATCTGGGTTTAATGTCAGCAACTTTACTCAAACGGAATTTTTGTTTGTTATAACGGAATTTCTTGCTAAATTTTCACGAAGATATCTCCAGGGGTTAGTGACGTTGCATCGCTCTCGGACTTAATCCGTACTTTTTACGGAAAGCAGTGCTAAATGCAGAGAGATTGGTGTAGCCAACTGTCTGGGCGATCGCCATAATCGAGTGTTGATTTTCCAGCAGTAGCGATCGCGCTTTCTCCATACGATAATTGTATAAATAACCAAATACCGTTGTGCCAAACACTTGGCGAAATCCCCGTTTCAATGTACAGTCATTGACTCCTACTTGTCGCGCTAAGGTCATTAATGACGGGGGATTGTCTATCTCTTGCAGTAAAATATCTTTTGCCTGATGAATGCGGTCAATATCGGTAGAGCGCAGGCGGGCGGTTGACTGGGGTGGGCGTTCGCCAGAAAGAGCCTGATATAACCATAAGACCAGCATTTCTACCGACTTACTTTCTAAATACATTTGCTTCATTACCCCCTGATAGGGACAATCTAGCATTTGCTGTAATACCAGTTGCATAGGGTGGGTAATCCTTCGCACAGTTGAAACAGGGATAGCTGCGTCCCCCTCCAGCATTCGCCGCAACTCATTGGGCAGACTATCCAGATGATTGCTAATTAATGCCCGAAATTGATTTGGCTCTAGATGAATATCGACTTCGACCCTGGCATCTTGCGCCAGTTCTTCACTTATACCACTTGGTGAATATAGTCCAGCAACGTAATGTTGCCCATTGGTGATGTAAGTGTCATGTGAGTAGCGAAACGTCGAGGAAAGGTTAAACACCCATTCTAGACAGCCAGCTTCTTCAGGGCGGATCTCAGAGAAAACAATATCGTCTTGGAATTGATAGCGATGAAAGGTTAAATCAATGCCATTGCGGAGAGAAATATCTCGCTTATAGCCTTGACCAAACAAAGGCGGACATATAGCAATGCGATCGCCTTTATCCTCTGGGTCGGCTGGTCGCGCCTGTTGCCGACTTTTTTGCCATAAATCAAACCAAGTGGTACTAGAAAGTGCGATCGCCATATCAAGATTTCAGACCAAAAAAAACATACTACAGCAGGTAAATCGTCAGTATAGTATGATAATTAACAATTTATCTCAATAATTTAGTACATATTTTCATGGCTAGTTGTGATCTATATTGCTCAAGAGGTCTTCTGTAAACAAGATTTACAGCTAAATATGAATCTGATTACAATGAGATTCATTAATTTTATTTGTTGATAAAGTTTTTCATGTCTTTACCATCCATACTCACAGCCCGCAATCTCACCCTTGCTTATGAGGGAACGCCAATAGTTCAAGATTTAACGTTAGCTATTCCCACTGGGAAAATTACGGTGTTAGTAGGTGCTAATGGTTGTGGCAAATCTACATTGTTGCGAGGGCTGGCACGGCTACTGAAACCAACTCAGGGAGCCGTTTATTTGGATGGGAAATCAATTACACAACAGGCTACCAAGTCGGTTGCCCAAAAATTAGGACTTTTACCCCAAAGTCCCGTTGCACCTGAAGGATTAACAGTTAAAGATTTAGTGGCGCAGGGGCGCTACCCTTATCAAAATTGGATGCAGCAGTGGTCATCTCAGGATGAACAATATGTACAGCAAGCATTAGAAACGACAAACTTAGTAGAATTGAGCGATCGCCCCCTCGATACTCTTTCTGGCGGACAACGACAACGCGCTTGGATTGCGATGGCTCTTGCTCAAAATACGGAGATTTTATTGTTAGATGAACCAACAACTTTTTTAGATTTAGCTCATCAAATTGAGGTATTAGATCTGCTACATGACCTGAATCAGCATCAGGGACGAACTATTGTCATGGTGCTGCATGACCTAAATCATGCTTGCCGCTATGCCGATTACTTAGTAGCAATGAAAACAGGAAAAATTTTTGCGGCTGGTGAACCAAGCGCAGTTATCTCAGAGGAAACGATACAAGCAGTCTTTGACTTGAAATGCCAGATTTATCCTGATCCAATTACAGGAACACCCATGTGTATCCCACTTAGAACAAAAACAAATTTAAAATTAAAGAACTTGTAATAGAGATTTGACTGAATAGTATTTATTTAATGAACTATAAAATAAGTATTAAGATTCCCCCTAAGACAAACAATGTTCCTAGAATAGCTTTCCAAGTAAGGGCTTCACCTAAAAAAATTGCAGACATTAGCAAGACTAAAACTACGCTAGACTTATCTATAGGAGAAACAAGAGACGCTTCACCTATTTGCAGCGATTTGAAGTAGAAAAGCCAAGAAAAGCCAGTAGTAATGCCGGAAAGTATTATAAAAAAAATTGGTCGATAGGGGATTTGGTGTAAGCTTCGATAGCTTCCTTCAATCCATACAATACTCCAAGCCATCAAAAGAATAATAACTGTACGAATTGCAGTTGCTAAGTTGGCACTTATCCCTTCAACACCTATTTTAGCAAGAATAGTAGTCAACGCAGCAAAGAATGCAGATAGTAGAGCATATATCCACCACATACTTAAATTATTGATCATTATCTTATGTCCGCGCCCTTATCTGGTTATGGCTACATCAAAGCTTGTAGCTGTGCTGGTAAGCTGAGTTTGGATTAAAAGGAGTTTTTGGCATGACCGCAGAACAAGATCCAGTTAAGGTGATGAAGCAGGAAGTGGGTAAGGCTGCTGCTGCTCGTGTACAGTCTGGTGCTATTGTGGGGCTAGGTACGGGTTCAACGACAGCGTATGCTATAGAGTATTTGGGACAGCGCATTAAGTCAGGTGAACTTAAAGATATTAAAGGCATCCCAACATCATTTCAGGCATCAGTGCTGGCTAAACAGTATGGTATTCCTCTAACTACTTTAGATGAAGTTGACCATATTGATATTGCGATTGATGGCGCTGATGAGGTTGATCCTCAAAAGAATTTGATTAAAGGCGGTGGTGCGGCTCATACCCGCGAGAAAATAGTAGATGCGTTAGCAGATCTGTTTATTGTGGTGGTTGATAGTTCTAAGTTAGTTGATAAGCTAGGTTCAACTTTCTTGTTGCCTGTTGAAGTACTACCAATGGCGATGACTCCTGTAATGCGGGCGATTGAAAAGTTGGGCGGTAAGCCAGAATTAAGGATGGGTGTGAAAAAAGCTGGTCCTGTGATTACTGACCAAGGCAATATGGTAATTGATGTGAAGTTCGATTCCATTGATCATCCTGCTGAGTTGGAAAAGACTCTCAATAATATTCCTGGTGTGCTGGAGAATGGTTTGTTTGTGGGAGTTACGGATATTGTGTTAGTGGGTGAGGTTAAGGATGGTCAACCTAGTGTACGGGAGTTTTAGAAAGGTAAAAAGTTCATTGTGTTAGAAAACACGATGATGGTGCGTTAGGCACGTAAATAGAATTATTGGGTGAAATTTTCAATTTATCGCCTGTGCCTAACACACCCTACAGTTAGATCATATTTTACGATCGCCATAAAGAGTGAAGAGCAATTTTTGATAATTGTTAATTGTTAATTGTTAATTGTTAATTGTTATTATGCAGTATCGACGATTCGGACGTACAGAATTGCAGATGCCTGTTTTTTCTTGCGGTGGTATGAGGTATCAGTATAAGTGGCAAGATGTAGCAGGATCAGAAATTCCTTTAGATAATCAGCAGAATTTAGAAGCTACTATTTTTCGAGCGTTGGAAGTTGGGATTAATCATATAGAAACTGCTCGTGGTTATGGTACTTCAGAAATGCAGTTGGGTAAGATTTTGCCGACTTTGCCACGAGAGAAGTTAATTATCCAAACTAAAGTTAGCCCAAAAGCTAACCCAGAAGAGTTTAGGCGTGATTTTGAGAAGTCTTTGGCGTTTTTGCAGTTAGATTATGTTGATTTACTAGGGCTGCATGGAATTAATAATGCTGAAACTCTGGATTATAGTATCCGTGATGGTGGATGTTTAGAAGTTGCACAAAGGCTGCAAGCAGAAGGAAAGGTTAGGTTTATTGGTTTTTCTACTCATGGTGCTACAGATTTAATTGTACGGGCGATCGCCACTAATAAATTTGATTATGTTAATCTGCATTGGTATTACATTAATCAATTTAATTGGGCAGCTATAGAAGCGGCGACGCGCCACGATATGGGGGTATTTATTATTAGTCCTTCAGATAAGGGAGGACTGCTGTATAAACCAACGCCAAAGTTAGTAGAACTTTGCCATCCACTTAGTCCAATGGTGTTAAATGATTTGTTTTGTTTGAGTCATCCACAGGTACACACTTTAAGTGTTGGGGCGGCTAAACCGCAAGATTTTGATGAACATTTGAAGACGCTAGAGTTATTAGATTGTGCTGATGAGGTTTTACCGCCAATTTTGCAGCGTTTAGAAGAGGAAGCTTATAAAGAATTGGGAGAAGATTGGGTAAAAACTTGGTATATTGGTTTGCCAACTTATGAACAAACACCTGGTGGTTTGAATATACCTGTAATTTTGTGGTTGAGGAATTTGGCGATCGCCTATGACATGATTGATTATGCTAAGATGCGCTATAACCTCTTGGGTAATGGTAGTCACTGGTTCCCAGGTAATAAGGCAGAAAAGGTTAAGGAATTAGACCTGGGTGAATGTTTAGCTAATAGTCCTCATGCAGATAAAATACCAGGATTTTTAGATGAGGCGCATAAAATGTTGGTAGGTCAATCAGTTCAACGGTTATCACAGAATTGAACTAGAGTGGTTTTTGAGTAGGTATGCCAACAGGGCGAGGAAAATTAGCAGGTGTTGTTGCTATTTTCTTTAAGTACAAACAAGTACGTTGACTATTACTAATTGGGGTAGTAAATGCCTCTATTGATTCAATTACACCACCCAAGTTTTTAATTGCTAGTTGTAGTGCTTCTGTTTCTTCTTCAGTCCATTGTCCGCGATATAAAATTGCTAAACCATTTTCTTTAAGTAAAGGTAAGGCATATTCTGCACAAACTGATGCAGGGGCGACGGCTCGAATTAAAGCTAAATCGTAAGCTTGGCGATGCTGTGTTTGTTGTCCTATTTCTTCTGCTCTACCTGTTAATGCCGTGATATTATTTAAATTTAATTGCGGGATAATAGTTTCAATAAAAGCAATTTTTTTACGAGTAGAATCTAGTAATGTAACGTGGCAGTGTAAGAGTGCGATCGCAATTGGTATTCCTGGGAAACCTCCTCCTGTACCAATATCAATCGCACGTAATGGTGAGGTGGTGGAGGTGTTAAGGAATTGAGCGATTCCTTTTAATGAATCCCATAAGTGCTTTTCCCAAAAGTCTTCTGGTGTGGTGATGCGCGTTAGGTTGAGATATTTGTTAGCGGCTAAAATTAGTTCGTAAAGGTGCTGGAATTGCTGCTGTTGAAGTTGATTTGGTTGCCAGTTTAAGGTTTGCTGCCAAATTTCTAAGATCTCAGGGATGGAGTTTTGGGAATCGGAAATTGTATTCACTTTAGCGTTATATAGACTTATGATTTTTTTTACCGCAGATGTAAGCAGATAAACGCAGATGGACGCAGATATTTTTTAAAGGATTATTGTTTGTTAGAGAAATTTTTCCTTTTAATATCAATTATGATAAAATTCCTCGCGCGTCACTTTATGGAGTAACGGCTTGGGTTTGATTATCTTTAATTACAAGTGATTTTGGATCAACTGATTGCATTTCACCATGATTGATTGTCCAACCGCGATCGGCAATTGGCAATAAATCACTGGCATCATGAGTTACAACTAAAAGTGTCCAATGTGTTTTGAGTTTAGCTAACAGATTCACCAGTTGCCGTCGCATTGACCAATCTAATCCTGCTGTTGGTTCGTCTAATAGCAGAATATGGGGTTGTCGAATTAACTGTACTGCTAAAGCAAGTCGCCGTTGTTGACCGCCACTAAGGGATTGAGGCGAGGTTTGTAGGGAGAGATGGGCAAGCCCGACTTCTTCAAGTGCTTCTTTTATTTTGGTCGATCCTAACTCTGGGTGTCCTAGTCTCAGTTCCTCTAAAATTGTGTTGCCACAAAAATGTCGTTCTGGAAACTGGAATACTAAACCGCAAAGTTGTTGTAAATGATCTGGTGTAAGTTCTTGGTCTCGCCACAAGAGACCGCCGGATGTTTTTTCTGCCAGTCCCGCCATAATCTCTAAAAATGTGCTTTTCCCAGACCCACTGGGGCCGATAACCAGCCCTAACTGCTGGGGGGCAAGTTCTAGGTTGATAGATTTGAGGATAGCTGTTGGGGTAGCTGGGGGGTGGTAAATTAGATTTTTGAGATAGAGCATTAAGTACGGAAGTGATTAATTATTATGCGATCGCCTGTTGCTTCTCACTTCAGATTACCAATTGTATATTATGGAGTGAGGGAAATATTTAAGGTAATCTGAGAAGCGATAGAGTAAGTAAATATTCCTTGCCTCTATTTCTATACTAAAGGCTACTGAGTGAAGACTTAAGCTGGAACTGGTAAATAGTGATAGCGTCAATGTTATCTAGTCTACTTGTATATATATTCCCTGTCAGCAATGATCTGATTTAGGACTGACAAGGGGAATACTAAGACAAAGTTTTTTGAGGATTAACATGAAAGATTGGTTGTCTGCGCCTCTGCGGGTGATTCCTGCGATCGCAACATTTACTGCACTTAGCCTTTGGGTAACTCCAACTTTTGCCAAAGACATATTTCGTACTACTAATACTCGCAATATTGGAGACAATACAGAAGCAGCTTTTAAAGCACTGTTTAAGGAAGGTAACTATCCTGAAGCCAGACGTTATCTCAAACTGGCTGAATCTACTGACAGCAATGAGCCTTTAGCTTATGCCATCCAAGCATCTTTTGCTTTTAAAGACCAAGACTGGAACGCCTTTAAATATTACTCCTCCAAAACGATGCAATTAGCGCAACAGATCAACCGTATTGATCCTGTGCGTGGGAATCTTTACACGGCTGTTGGTTACTTTTTAGAAGGTACTTACAGCTTTAAGCAAGAAAACTCTTTGGCAGCTTTAACAAAACTACAACAAGTTTTTCAGTATTTGGATGAAGCTAAAAAAATTGCTCCTAACGATCCAGAAGTAAATTTACTTAAGGGATATATGGATTTAATCTTAGCTGTAAATCTGCCGTTTTCTGATCCTAATCAAGGAATTGAAAGTTTAGAAAAATATGCCAGTCCAGGGTATTTAGCTAATCGTGGCATTGCTGTTGGTTATCGGGATTTGAAGCAGTACAATAAGGCACTTGATCATGTAAATAAGGCATTACAACAAGCACCTAATAATCCAGAATTATTTTATTTAAAAGCACAAATCTTAGCATTTCAGGGAAAGATTCAAAAAAATACTGCTTCGTTTAAGGAAGCTAATAATAATTTCCAAGCTGCTTTGAGTAAATCAAATCAACTGCCAAAATGGATTGTTTCACAAATATTCTATGAGCAATGCAAGAATCAAATGCGGATTGATCTTAAAGAGCGTGACTGCTATGCTTACAAAAAACAGATTGATAATGGATCTGGTACATGGGGGCCAGCTAAATTACCGCAATACAATTAACAATTTAGAGCGCTGAGTAATATGCAAGTACAGTTTCGCGAGTATAACTCTTTTGATTTGTGGATTTGGATTGAGTTCAATAATGTTCCTTCTCACAGAGAGAAACAATATGTTGAAGAAGTTTTTGATTCCTGGTTTTTTCTAGGAAAACTGGGGGCATTTAATGCTGAAAATATTCAAGTTCAGGAAGTGGGAATGGAACTAAGTTATATGGAGTATGACGCAGAAATGGCTGATAACAGCCTGGTGGCGTTGATGCACAATATGGCTGATTTTGAGTATGAAAAAAACTGGGGTCGCTGCTGGTTTGATTTAGGAACCAGTGATGCGATCGCTCTTGATATCTTAATCAATGCTCTGAAACAATTGAGTAAAGAATATGTTGATATTAAGCAATTAATTATTGGTGGTGACAATGAAGATTGGCAAATAGATCCTAGTCGCCGTCAGGCTGCTTTCTACGAACAAGAGTTTGACAATTAACAATCATCAATTAACAATTATCAATTATCAATGAATATGCAATCGGAAAATGCTGCTTATGAGAAAGCATATAAGTTTGCTATTAGGGTTGTTAAGGCTTATCAATATTTAACGAATGAAAAAAAGGAGTTTGTTTTATCAAAGCAGTTAATTAGAAGTGGTACATCAATAGGGGCAAATATTGCTGAAGCTAATGGAGCTATATCAATAGCTGACTTTTCCAATAAAATGTCTATTGCTTATAAAGAATGTTTGGAAACAAAATATTGGCTTTCCCTTCTAAAAGACACTAATTACATTAATCAAACTGCTTGTGAAAGCATCTACCAAGACGCTGACGAGATTAGCAAAATCTTGTTTTCCATCCTCAAAAAAACCCGCCTTAAAAACACTTCCCCTGATAATTGTTAATTGTTAATTGTTAATTGTTAAAGAGGTTGGCAATCATAGTAGCTAATTCACTAGGGTTAACAGGTTTAGGAATGTGAAGTTGGAAACCTGCCAAAATAGCTTGAGTACGGTCTTCAGTTCTAGCATAAGCTGTTAGAGCTATAGCCGGAATTTTGCCTCCTTGTTCTGGATGCAGCGCTCTAATTTTGCGAATTAAGGCATAACCGTCTTCTTCTGGCATACCGATATCACTTACTAAGACATTCGGCTGCAATTTCTGGAGTAGTTCAAATGCCTCGCTTGCGGAACTAGCTGCTGTTACTTCTGCGCCATAATCTCCCAGAATAGCAATTAATAACTCTCTGGCATCAGGTTCATCATCTACTACTAAGATGTGTAAACCACAGAGAAGTGAAAAAGAAACGTTGTCAGTAGGTAGAGATAAATCTAGAGTTTGCTCGTTTTTGCTTCTTTGTGGTTTTACTTGATGGTGGTGGTGTGCGATCGCAGGTAGTATAACTACAAATGTAGCTCCCTTTCCTTCGCCTTCACTCTCAGCATGAACTGTTCCCCCGTGTAATTCAACTAAATGGCGGACAATTGCTAACCCTAAACCTAACCCGCCATACAACCTAGTAATTGAATTATCAGCTTGACGGAAACGTTCAAATACATAAGGTAAAAACTCGCTCTTGATACCTTTTCCTGTGTCTATAATTTTAATATGCACATGAGAATGAATTTGTTCTAGTCTTACTTCAACTCGTCCGCCTTGAGGGGTGAATTTAACAGCATTGGAAAGCAAATTCCACGCTACCTGCTGCAAACGGTTGGGATCTCCTAAAACTTTTCCTGTTGGATTTAATAAGCATTCAATTGTAATACCTTTAGCGTTAGCAGCAGCTTGTAATGTTTCAATTGCGGCTTCAATTACAGGTACAAGTTCAATGGGGTTAGTCTTAAGCTGTAGTTTACCTGTAATAATCCGAGAAACGTCTAAAACATCCTCAATTAGTTGCGCCAAAGATTTAGTATTACGGTCAATTGTTTCCAGCGCCCGCGCGGATGTTTTTTGATCAAACGTGCGGGTACGTAATAGCTGAGTCCACCCTACCATAGCATTAAGGGGGGTACGCAGTTCATGAGACAATGTGGCAAGAAACTCGTCTTTCATGCGGTTTGCGCCTTGCGCTTCACTGTACAAATTAGCATTATCCAAGGCTAAAGCTGCACGATGAGCTAGATCATAAGCTAATAGTAAATCATCTTGGGTATAACTACGATGAGATTGATCTATTACACAAAAAGTTAAAGTTCCTAGTATGCGATCGTGGGCTAGGATCGGGACTGTAATTAATGAGCGAATGTTTAAACTACGTAAAAAATCTAAATGTTCAGAATTAATGGCAATCTTTTGGAACCACGCATCAGAAACTTCAGGAATAAATTGGGCTTTTCCTGTTAATAAAACTGAAGTGACAGGGTGAAAGCGAATCTCCTGGGGTGGGACGTGGTACTGCACCTGATCAAACCATTCTTTCTTGGTTGGATCGGCGTGTCGCCAGACTACGCGCTCAATTTTATTTTCTGGTGTGACAGCATCAAAAAAGCAGAAATCCGCTATTCTTGGCACAACTAAATCAGCGATACTGGATAGTATAGTTTTGAAATCCAGAGAACTTGATAGCACTCGACTAGCGTCGGCTAAAAAGGCTAGTCGCTGCTGTGCGGCGGCGCTTCGTGCTGCTTCGTTAACAGCGACGATTCGGGCTGCTTGCTCAAGTTCTAACAGTTTTGTGCGTTCTGCCTCTAACTGCTTACGCTTAGTAATATCAGCAATGATTGACATACAGTTGAGATTACCTTGGCTATCTTGTAGCAGGGCTGCCCACAAAGCAACATCAATCATTACACCGCTTTTGGTTTGGCGACGTGCTTCTAAACCAATAAATTGTTGACCTTGCTTAATAGCATCAAGGTTAGCGATAAATTCCTGTTGTTTATCTTCAGCAACCGGAGGAATAAATTGACCTATGGCTTCTTGTTCACTCCAACCGAAGATGCTTTCAGCCGCAGGGTTCCAAAGTTTTACAATGCCATTAAAATCGAATACTGTAATTGCGAGTGGGCAGGCTTTAATTAGTGCCTGAAGAGTTTTGTTGGTTGCTTGCAGTTCTGCTTCTGCAAGTTTGCGTAAGCGAAGTTCGTTGTAAACATCGCTAATATCTGCACAGGAACCGATATAACCGATAAAAGTACCATCTGGTAAAAACCTAGGAATGCCTTTATCCAAAAGCCAACGATATTCTCCATCAAAACGTTTGAGGCGATATTCCATTTGAAATTCTTGGCGGGCATCAAAAGAATTTGTATAGGTATCTAAGCAGCGTTGTAAGTCCTCTGGATGAACTATTTCAAGCCAACCATTACCCAAATCTTCTTCCAATGTTCTGCCTGTAAAGTCAAGCCAGGGTTTATTAAAGTAATAACAAAGCTTGTCTAAACCAGACATCCAGATCAATACTGGCGCAGTGTCTGCCATAATCCGAAAGCGTTCCTCGCTTTCCCTAATTGCGTCTTCAGCTTGTTTGCGTTCTGTGAGATCACTAATTAAGGCAACAAAGCCTTGAACTTTTTTATTATCCCCAAATTGGGGAACATAAGTAATACTAACGTAACGTTTTCCCAATTTGGGATAATATATTTCGCTTTCAAAACTTACTTGTTGCCCAGATAATACTGTTTTGATATAAGGAAGAACTTTTTCATAAGCTGCTACACCTACAACTTCTTGAATGTGCTTTCCGTATATTTCTGTAGGAGAATTGCCCAACCATTCTTGGTATTTTTGATTATTAAAACGATAGCGTTGTTCTGCATCAATATAAGAAATTAATACCGGAACAGTATTAGTAATTAAACTTAGTTCCGCTTCTCTTTCCTTCAGTGCATCTTCTGCCCATTTGCGAGCGGTCATATCTTCATGTATCAGCACTATTTCGCGGATACTGCCGTCTTCATTTTTTACGGGATAAGCAACAGCACTCACCCAACGAATCGGGTCTTGATTAATTGTGCGATTGGGAAGACTTTCATTAGGATCATACTTGATTGGGGGAATTTGTACCGCTTCCCCAGCAAATGCTTGTTTAATATAGGGCATTATACCCTTTTCTACTAATTGCTGATCTTCCAACATATTGTAGTCTGGAATTTTGTCTATACTTATTCCCCAAAGTTCTTCCCATGCACGATTAACTTGGATAGTTCGACCATCAGGAGCAAGGATTTGAATACTTAAAGGCGCTTGTTCTACTAAAGTACGGAATCTATTTTCACTTTGCTTAATTGCTTTCTCTATTTGTTTGCGTTCACTAAGATCAATTAAAAACCCGATGGCAACACGCTCGTCACCAGGAATATATGCTGTCCCAACTAATACAGGTATACGACTACCATCTTTACGGATATATTCTTTCTCAAACGGAGAATATTTCTTAGTAAGTTTCATCTCCGCCATCGCTTCTTGATCTAAATGGCGATATTCTGGGGGAGTAATTTCTAAAACGTTGATTTTTCCTGAAAGTACTTCTGACCGTGTATAGCCTAAAATATTTAACCAAGCATCATTTGCTTCAATTACATTGCCGTTAAAGTCGGCAAAGGTAATACCAATCAGGTTGGACTCTACTAAATGATTCAGGCGAGATTCAGTTTGGCGTAAAGCTTTTTCAGCAAGCTTGCGTTTAGTAATATCTAAAACAAAAAACGCACCTTTGTCTGTATATCCCTTAAAACTACCACCACCAATCAAAATTGGTACACGACTACCATCTTTACGAATGTACTCTTTTTCAAATGGCGTACAAAATCTATTAGTTTTGATTTCTGTCAACGCTATTGCATCTAGATGAAAATACTCTGCTGGTGTTAAGTCCTGCCAGCGAATTTTTTTATCAATAAAATCTGCTTCTCTATACCCAATTATTTTTAAAAAAGCGGCATTTGGATCTTTAATAGAGCCATCGGATTCCCAAAAAGCAATCCCAATCATATCGGATTCAACTATGCTGCGGAATCGTGTTTCGCTTTCTTTTAAGGCTAATTCTGCCTGCTTACGTTCTGTAACATCGGTGAGCATAGCTATTCCACCGATAGATTCCCCATTTTGATTGATAATTGGGCTACTGGTGACAATTGCCCATAGTTCTGAACCATCTTTACAACGAAAACAAAAGTCGTATTGCTCTTTAATACCTTGCTTACGTCTCTGAAGGATTTGTTCTGCTTGCACCCGTCTATCTCGATCCATAAAATCAAAAACTTGACGACCGAGCATTTCTTCGGAGGTATAACCCAACATTTCAGCTAAACGCTGGTTGACATATTCTGTTCTTGCCTCAGAGTTATATTTCCAAATCCCTTCGTAAGCTGTATCAACTATTAAGCGATATTGTTCCTCCGAAGCTTTGAGCTTGAGCATACTTTTCTCAATTCGCTGTTTAGCTGCGCGTAATTCGGAGTTGAGGGAACTAATTATAAGCGTTACTAATACAAATACAATTAGGCGTACTACATGGGTTAAATCATTAATACCCAGGTTATGTAAGGGAGGAATAAAAAAATATTGGATAGCTAAAGTAGACAACAGTGTTGCTACTAACCCCGCCTCCATACCTCCATACCAAGCACTAATAGCTACTGCCGCATAAAACAATGGTACATTTGTTGTCCCCAGCAGTGGCTTTAGTAATAAAGTTAAGAGCAATGCACTTGCTACTATCCCTAAACTAACTAGGTAAAGTTTTGTGCGATCGCGTATTCCTCTTAACATTTTGTCTGCTCCTTGATGCTGCAAAAAAAAATCATTGGCTGGGATGATTTTTTAAGTATTTTATGTTTGTGTGCTTAAATAGATGCGATCGCACATTCCCCTATACAGCCATTACCTTAAAATAAACAGGGTGTTTGCTATTTTTACAAAGTAATGGCTCGTACTCCCACACTATCTTATGATCGAGGCACTCTGATTTTCCATCCACCACCGAGGGGAAAAGTTTGGGTAGAATATGCGACTTGGGATGACCGTGTAGAGAAGTTTCGTATCCCTGCAATTTACTATCGTCCACTGGTAGAAGCACTACAAACAGAGAAAATTAATTTTAACGATGAAGCTAAGGGCTTTTCTCCACTGGAATTAATACCTAGTTTGGAAATGGAACCTTATCCCCATCAAAGTGAAGCTTTATTAGCTTGGAAGTTAGCAGGAAGACAAGGAGTTGTTGTATTACCTACTGCTGCGGGTAAGACTTATTTAGCTCAATTAGCGATGCAGTCTACGCCACGCAGTACGTTAATTGTAGTGCCAACGTTGGATTTGATGCACCAGTGGTATGCTCATCTGGAAGCAGCATTTCCTGACGTGGAGGTAGGATTATTAGGCGGAGGTTCGCGCGATCGCACTCCGATTCTTGTGGCAACATACGATAGTGCGGCAATTCATGCAGAAGCTTTGGGTAATTTGTATGCTTTATTAATTTGTGATGAGTGCCATCATTTACCGACGGATTTTTATCGGGTAATTGCAGAATATGCGATCGCACCTTATAGATTAGGATTAACTGCAACACCAGACCGCTCAGATAATCGTCATCATGACTTAAATACGCTTTTAGGTAAAGTTGTTTATCATAAAACGCCAGAAGAATTAGCTGGTACTGCCCTAGCACAGCATCAGATAGTGCAGATTAAAGTTAAATTATCGCAACAAGAGCGCGATCGCTACAATCAACTGATTCAAGAACGCAATAAATTTTTAAGACAATCCAATATTTCCCTGGGTAGCATTCAAGGATGGCAAACATTTGTGCAAGCAAGTTGCCGTTCACCAGCAGGACGTAGAGCTATGTTAGCTCATCGAGAAGCCAGAGAAATCGCTTTAGGAACAGATGGGAAATTAAGAATATTAACTGATATCCTCACCCAACATTATCCAGAACGAACAATAATTTTTACCGCAGATAATGCCACCGTTTACCGCATTTCTCAAGAATTATTAATTCCAGCAATTACCCATCAAACCCCAGTAAAAGAACGTCACGAAATCCTGACGCGCTTCCGCGAGGGTGAATATAAATGCTTAGTAGTGTCTCATGTGCTGAATGAGGGGGTGGATGTCCCAGATGCGCGTGTGGCGATTATTTTATCTGGCACTGGTTCTAGTCGTGAGTATATTCAAAGATTAGGACGGGTGTTGCGTAAAGGTACAGACCAGAATAAGCGTGCTGTGTTGTATGAGGTGGTAACAGAGGATACCAGCGAGGAACGTACTTCGGAAAGAAGGAGAGGAGATAAGGAAAATAAAGCGCCAAAACGCCCAGAGAAAGAGGAGAAGTATCAGCAGCTGGAAATTATTCAGCCTACGCCACTTTATGGCAGCAGTACTAAGCGTACTAAGAAAGCGGCTGAACCTTCTACTAAGTGGAAAAAGGATTCTGCGACTCCTGAAGGTAATTGATAATTGTTAATTGTGAAGCCCAATTTTGCAACTGACCACTATCTGCAAGCTACCACTTACGTAAAATACGACCTTTGGCAGAGGAATCATTAGACACCTTGAGAAAGTGGTTAACTCTCACCCCACGCTCAAAGCTATTCACCGAATACTAAAAGCATAGAGTTCAAACAAACGGTTTAAAGCTTATGAAACGCCAGGGTGAAGCACAAACATCTATCTCTCTCAAATCTCAAGTTGCTGGTAAAACACTTTCTCTCCGCGCCTCCTTATTAAGTGCATTGCTGCTAATCTCAGGTGGCACAATGACACTAGCTGCATTGACTCAAACTGCTACTGCAAATGGTGTTACTGCTACTGCTGCTGTAAATAGCAGAGTAATATATGTAAATCCCGCTACTGGTACTGATAGCCCTAACGCTGGTACTAGCGAAGCTGCACCACTACGCACCATTACTTCTGCACTACTAATGGCTACTGCTGGTACTGTTGTACAACTAGCCCCTGGTTCTTATACAGCGAATACAGGCGAAGTCTTCCCCCTAGTTGTCCCTGCTGGTGTAACTTTGAAAGGTAATGAGGCTACTAAAGGTAATGGCATCAATATCAATGGTGGTGCATCTTTCGTTAGTCGCCTAGAAGCAACTCAAAGTGTCACAATTCTCGCTTCTACTGACAGTGTAATTAGTGGTGTAACTATTACTAACCCCATTATTCGCGGTACAGGTTTGTGGTTAGAATCAAGCAACGCCACTGTCACTAACAACACTTTTGCAAGCAGCAAGCGCGAAGGTATCTTCATTACTGGTACATCCGCAGCAATTATCGAAGGTAACAAATTTACTCAAAATAGCGGTAACGGTATTACTATCGGTCGCACCGCTAAAGGTGAAATCCGTAATAATGTGTTTGAAAACACTGGTTTTGGTATCTCTCTGAGTGAAGAAGCATCTCCATTAATTGTCAACAACCGCATCACTAAAAACGTTGATGGTATTGTAGCTGCTTACTCAACTGCGCCAGTATTGCGGAATAATGTCATTGAAAGTAATCAACGTGATGGCATCGTAGTAGTTAGTAGCGCTAAACCTGACTTAGGTACAGCAGAAAATCCTGGTCAAAATCGCATCCGTAATAACGGACGTTATGATCTCAATAATGCTACTCGTAGTAATACCTTGATTGCTTACGGCAACGATATCAACCAAAAACAAATTCTTGGTAAGGTAGACTTTGTAGGTGCGGTTATAGCTGGTAATCCTGGTGGTGATAATTCTGGCTCAACTGCATTAAAAGATGTTCAAGGCCACTGGGCGCAAGCTTATATCCAAAACTTAGCATCTAAAGGTATCATTGCTGGTTTTGAAGATGGTTCTTTCCGTCCCAATCAACCAGTTTCCCGCGCACAATTTGCCGCAATTATTAACAAGGCATTTGCTCCAGCACCACAAAGAACTGCTACAAAGTTTGCTGATGTTAGTAGTAAATCTTGGGCTGCTGCTCCGATTCAAACAGCTTATCAAGGTGGCTTTTTACAAGGTTATCCAGGTAATAAGTTCTTACCAGAGCAACCAATTCCTAAAGTTCAAGTTTTGGTTTCTCTAGCTAGTGGCTTAAAGTTACGCTCTGAAGATACCAGTGTAGTGTCGATTTACTCAGATGCTAGCTCTATTCCTAACTACGCTCTGACAGCGGTTGCTGGTGCTACTCAGCAAGAAATGGTGGTTAATTATCCAATTGTTAATCAACTCAATCCTAACCAACAAGCTACCCGCGCTGAAGTAGCAGCTTATGTCTACCAAGCTTTGGTGAAATCAGGACAAGCAAGTGCTGTTCCCTCAGATTATTTGGTGAAAAATCCTCTAACTGCTCAACGTTAACCACTTTCATTAAGTAAAAGTTAGAGAACCGTTAATGTTAATACAAGAAAGGGTAAGGCTAATCTTAAGCTTTACCCTATTTTGTGTAAGCATTCAGCCGTCAGCTATCAGCTAGAGTGCGAAAGCTTGGTGGCTAATCTCGCATCTAGACTACTCATCCGCTATAAACAAAGCATTACTATCATAAGCTGACGGCTGATAGCTGATAGCTATACCATTAAATAACTGATGGAAGTGTAACAGTAAACGTTGTACCTAAGCCAACAACGCTGTCTACTGAAATTTGCCCACCATGCAAATCAACAGAATTTTTGACAATCCATAATCCTATTCCTGTTCCAGAAATAGCACCGACATTTTTGGCTCTTTCAAATGGTTGAAACAGTTGGGTTTGGTAATCTGCGGGAATACCGATTCCTTGATCTTGAATACGGAAAATTACTTGCTGGCGATCGCGACTTATTTCTAAACTAACAGTACCACCTTGAGGAGAATACTTAATTGCATTAGAAAGTAAGTTTCCCAGAATATGTAACAACAGTTTCTCATCTGAAATTAATTCGATATATTCCTCTGTAGTGGATAAAGTTAAAATATGTTGAGGGGTAGCAATTATTTTAAATTCTTCTATGAGATCTTTACAAAATGCGATCGCATCCAGGGGAGATGGCTGAAATGATAGCTTTCCTAAGTCTGTCTTACTCCAAACCAGCACATCTTCTATTAGCTGGTTCATATTCTTTACTGCTCCATAAATTCGTTCAAAATGCTTCTCTTGTTTTTCTTGAGGAAATTTATGCCCGTACTCTTTAAGTAAACCAGTTGATGTTAAGATAGTAGATAAAGGATTACGTAAATCGTGGGAAACACTTGCTAGTATTCTTGATTTATCCTTATTAACAGCTTCTAAGAGTGATAAAGACTGACTAACTTTTAATTGTTCCTGATGTTTGGCTAGTGCTATTTTAATTGTGGCGTTAATTTCTCTTTCCTTAAACGGTTTCAGAATATAACCATAAGAACCAGTTTTTTCGGCTCTATCTAAAGTATCATCATCAGCATAAGCAGTAACAAATATAACTGGAATTGTTGATTTTTCGTGGATTATAGTAGCCGTTTCAATGCCATCTAATTCACCTTTGATCACAATATCCATTAAGATTAAATCAGGCTGTAATTGTTCGGCTCTTTGAATTGCAGCTTCTCCCGAAGAAACAATATCAACTACGGTATATCCTAAATCTTGGAGCTTGCGATCTAAACTTCTAGCAATAAGTAACTCATCTTCAACAATTAAAACCCTAATATCATTCATGTATTAAACTCTTTTTTTATATTGCAGTTCAGTAAAAGTTAATTTAAAAGCAGTTCCTTCTTCCTTAGTTAAGCTAATTTCACCTTCCAACTGTTCAGTTAAAGTACATACTAATTGTAATCCTAATGATTCTGTATTACGAAAATCTAAATCAGGTGGGAAACCAATGCCATTATCCTTTATAATAAGAATAATTTTTTGGCTACTGTCTTGGTGTAACTCTAAAAGCATTTTTCCGCTTCGATTATCAGGGAAGGCGTGTTTAAAAGCATTAGAAACTAATTCGTTAACAATTAAACCCCCAGGGTTAGCTGTTTCAATATTCAGTTCAACGGGGTCGATATCAAACTCAACTTGAATGCGATCTTCCGTGATATTGTAGGAGCTAATTAAGTTATATACTAAATTTTGAATATATTCTCCAAAATTAATCTTTTCTAAATTTTTCGATTGGTATAATTTTTCATGGATTAATGCCATTGAATAAATTCGATGCTGGCTATCTTCAAATACTTTGATGATTGCCGAATTATTAATATATTCTGCTTGAAATTCCAGTAGGCTAGAAACAACTAGCAAATTATTTTTCACCCGATGGTGAATTTCTTTAAGCAATATCTCTTTTTCTTTTAAAGAAGCTTTAATTTCTTCTTCTGCTTGTTTACGGTCGCTAATATCGCGACCTTCTGGAATAAGCATTACAACTTCTCCTCTCTCATCTGTGACAGGCTTGATAGAGAAGTCGATTGTTATTTTCTTTCCGTTGGCACTGATGACATCAACTTCGTAACGGATAAAATTCCCTGTAGCAGCTTGTGCGATCGCAGTTTGCAACCGTTGCTGATTTTTTCTAGATAAATTCCAACAAGGCATCTCCCAAAATGGACGATTTACCAAAGATTCTGCTGGCAGTCCCATAAATTCCAAAGCTGTTTGGTTTGTTTCCAGCAGAGTGCCATCTGGCTTGAGTAGCCAGATAAATTGAAATGTCTGGTGAAAAATTGCTCGAAATCGCTGTTCATTATCCTGTAAAGCACGTAATAGTTGTGCCTGTGCCAAAGCAATGCTAACTTGATTAGCTAATTGCTCTAGCAACTCAGTTTCAAATTCTGTCCAAAGGCGAGTGCTAGAACAATGATGGGCAATTAATAATCCCCAGAGTTCTTGATTTTGCACAATAGGTACAATTAGTTTTGCTTTAACAGCTAATTGCCTCAAGAATTCTACTAAACAGGGAGTTTCCTCACCATAAGCTTGTTCTACATCCTCAATTGCTCGTACCTTTCCCAACTTGTATAGTTCGTGGCACTCATAAGGAAATACTTCTTCGGGAAAAGGAATATCTACAAGCACTGGCAATCCAGGTAAGACTGCCTCAGTAATAGTACAACCACTCCTATCCGATAGAACGCGGTAAATCAACACGCGATCAACCTGAAGAATTTTTTGAACTTCTGTAACAGTGGTTTGGAGAATTTCCTGTATTTGCAAAGATTGGCGAATTTTAAGAGTGATTTCAGCAAATAATTGAGACTTCAAGTTTTGGCGCTTTAGAGCTACTTCTGCCTGTTGGCGTTCAATGATCTTGCGCTGCAATCGCTCATTAGTATGCTCTAATTCAATAGTCCTCTGTGTAACTCGAATTTCTAGTTCGTCTTTAGCTTTTAGTAGTGCTACTTCTACTCGCTGACGTTCTGCTAACTGAACCTGTGCTTGCTGATACAGTTCAGATTGCTGGATAGCAATTGATAATTGCACTGCTAATTCGTCAAGCAAGCTTAGTTGAGTTTCTTGCCAATGGCGAGGACTAGAACACTGATGGACAATCAACAACCCCCACAAATAAGGTGTGGCAGGTTCAATGTTATTTTGTAGTAAAATCGGTACAACTAAATTTGCTTTAACTTGTAATTGTTCTAGTACTTTGATATGGCAATCAGCCAATCCAGCTTCGTAAATGTTAGCAATTGCCCGCTTGTAACCTTTAAGGTACTTTTCAGCTACTTGGCGTTGAAAGCAGTTATCTTGAAAATTGCTGCCTAAAGCTGATACCAAACCTTCGCCAACAGACTCAGAGACAACAGTACCGCTAAGTTGAGATTTTAATTGATAAACTACCACTCGGTCAGCACCTAGTAATTTCCGCACCT
Source organism: Oculatellaceae cyanobacterium (assembly GCA_036702875.1). GTDB lineage: Bacteria > Cyanobacteriota > Cyanobacteriia > Cyanobacteriales > PCC-9333 > Crinalium. Next base: position 56,782 of record DATNQB010000020.1, read on the forward strand.
GGGTAACGGTTGTATTAAGAACTTCTTCGAGATTGAGAGATTGTCTAATTTGGAGAGCAATTTGGGCAAGCAGTTGACTACGTTGGAATGCTTCTTGGGTGCGCTCAAACTGTTGCTTTAGTTCTTTTTCTGCTGTTCGGCGTTCTAGTTCAGATGATATTCTAGTGGCAAAAATTCTGAGGTATTGTTCTGTAACTTCGCAGTTTTTGAGAGGCGATCGCCCCATCACATAGATTAATCCTAAACTATGACCTGCTGAATCAAGGAGGTGGATACCAAAATAACTTTCCACCCCCATTTGTTTTAACAATTCATTATTAGGAAATTGTCGTTGCAGTTTATCGGGGTAGATACATATTCCATCCTGCGAAACCTCTTGACATGGAGTGTTAGCTAAATCGTACTCAAAATTTTCTTTCTTCTGACCATCTCCCCAGACAGCTAATGTTCTGATCGATTGGGAATTATGCCTTTCCACTCGCTCACCAATAATGGCGTATTCTACCTCTAGGGTTTTTGTTAAAAACTGTACCAGATATTGTAATAACTCATCCCCAGTTGCAGAGGCAATCTTTAAGAGGTCGTTTGATAATACTTCTTCTATTGGGAACTCTGGAGATGACATGAGGTTTCTGAGATTAAAGGCGATTGAATTTGATTATCTCCATTTTGAGTGAGAATTAAAATCCAAACATAGCCAGACTCATTAAGTATACATAAGCTAGTAATATTTGAGGGTAATGCTTATTACATACAAGCTTAAAAAATCTCTGTCATCAGATAGATTTCAGGAGTCAGCAGCCATAATTCATAATTTTGGCTCTCATGTACGTTTGGGGATAAGCTAGGCAGCGCGATCGCGTCCAAATTCTGTTAAGAATCTAAACGCCTTCACAATAAAACCTGCACACTCTCTGGGAGAAGTACCATAAAAAGCTCGCCAAGCAGCAGCTTTATATTCATCGTATCTGTCTGCTTTTTCTGGAAAGCGTTCTAACCAAGCAAGGCGCACAGCATGACCAATAATTACATCTAATACGAGGTATTCTTCTATTTGTAAATTAGGATTACGTTCTGCGATCGCAGCTAATTCCATCAATGCCTCAATATTAACTTGTCGATACTCTGGCGCTTGAATTTTATTCAACAAATGCTCAATCCGCAAAGCGAAATTCTTTTCCCCAGGTGTCATTTCCGAGAGAATTACATCACTATCTAAGCGATTTCTTCTTTCTAACTTATCACCAATTACTAGCCCCTTACAATGCTTCATTAACTGCCAAACATTCGGGTAAAAGTTTTTAGGAACTCGGTTAATTGCACCATTTAACTGCCGTTGTCGTAACCAACCTGCAAAGGGTACTTCTGCCTCATCTTGTTCCATTGGTAGTACTACCCAATCAATATCTTGCTCTGGTTGTTTAACGTGCAAAGATTCTTGTTGGCGTAGCATTTGATTCATGCCTTCATACCCAGCTAAAACTTGACGTAAGTGGGTTTTAATTTCAAATGGACTTAATGCCATTAATCGTTCATAAGCTTCATCTTGAGTTACTTTTAATTCAACTGCTAATTCACTTGTCAACAACAAAATTAAATAACCAACCCGCAACGTTAACAAGTTATCCAATAATTGCGGGTCTGACTTGATTAACAAACCCAGGTAAATTAGAATTTCTTGAGTAAGAACGCGATCGCGAATATCTTCCCTACAAAATTCATTGATTTTCTCAATAATTTCTGGATAAGACATCGGGCGGGTAATTAAAGAAGCTTCACTATAAGCTTTCCCTACAGTAATTTGCTTACCCCGTACTAAAATTTCAGTAACTGCGTCCGATAACCCAATATCAACCTTATTTAATAACGCCGCAGCATAGCGAATTACAGACCAATGGGGATGTCTACCTTCACCACCTGCCTTAACATAAACTTCATTCAATAAATCTGCGACTGTAACTTTTAATCCTGAACCTCCAAAACCTGTATCAAAATCCATCCCTTGTAGACGGTTGAGTGTTTGTAACAACTCAATTTGTTGATAAATATTTTCTGACTCACGCAAACTTCTTAATAACAACCCTAAATTAGTTTCACACTCTAGTAAAAACTCTTGAATATTACTTAAAGGAAAATTCTTATCTGGATGATAAGGCAAATAGTAACAAGCAGGCGCAGCATCTTTAACAGCAGCTTGTGTAAATTCAAAATCATGGAGAAAATCAATTCTCTCTTTCCCAGAAGTTAGCATTAATTGATTGATTCTTCCTAATCTTACTGGGACACCATTACACACTCCGTTTTGGAATTCGTTCATCAGTTTAAGTAAAGGAGAGTCAAATTCGTGAGGTACATTTTTTGAGTTTTCCCCAAACTCTTGACTTCCCTCGGCTAACAAAGCATGAGTTAGCAATAATGTAATTGTAGGACGGCCTAACTCGCACCAATGCTCGTGAATATAAGCTAATTCACTTTTGATTTCATCTACTAGAAAATGGTAATCTAACGTTAAATAAAACTGCTGTTGATCTAAAAATGAAGGTAAGAAAACAATTGTTTCCCCACGAATTTTAAAAATCCTTGCAGTTGTCAAACTTCGTAAACGTCTTACTGGTCGTCCCGTCATACTAAGTTGATCGTTACGACCAATTTGATAATAAATATCTGAGAGTTCTATCGCCTGACGGATTGAAATTGGGTCAATTTGTGTAGGTGTTTGTGTAGCAATTCCATAATCTGCTAATTGTGCTTGTAAATCTTCATCTTCAGCAATTAAGGCTATTTGCACTACTGGTTGGCGATTACTTCCAATAGATAAATGGCGACCTAGCGGATCAATATCTCCGGGTGCTAATAATCCCTCAATTAAAAGCTGACCTAATAAATATAAACTTTCCGCCCAAACCAGGGGGACATTTTCATTAGGAAGACGCTTTTGACTCTGAGGAGATGCTTTTTCTGCTTCTACATTTTCTGCTGGTACATAATAAAGTTCTGGTAATAATTTTCCACCGTTTTCAACTAACAAAGATGATAAACGCTGCTGGTAATCTTTTATTTGTTCGCTATCTCCCCTAAATACACCATCTAAAAGTAGATAGGTGAAAAATAACGGCCACTCGCACTCAATATGCTCAAATTGCTGTAGTTCCCAAGGTTCGTAGTGTAAGCGAGTTGTATCTTCTAAAACTGTTTGATGTCCATCGCGTAAGAACCGTTTGCAACCGTAACGTCCTTGTAACTTTTCAATAATTTTTGTGCGTGTGCGTTTTATTAATTGCACATCTTCAATTGCAAATGCCGGAAAACTGATGATACTTAACAACGCGGCATCAGTTTCCTTTGAGCTAGATTCTCTGGGTAATAATGATTCTAAAGTAAGACGCGATCGCGCAATTTCATCTGCTAACACATGAATCACAGAAGCTTGAGAACCCCGCACCCCAAATAAATTTAATCCATTAATTGCTTCCAACGCAGCTTTAGCCATCCCCACAGAACTAGCATTTAATTCTGGATTACCACGATTAGCTTTATTTCCTCTTTCCCATAACCCATAATCTGGTGTGCGGTAAGTCCGTCCAATGTAATACACCAGATTCTGTACAAAATTTACTTCATCAATAGAATAAATAATATGCAGCCCCGAAGCCGTCATCTGCGCCAGCATCAGAATAAATAGTGAAGTTGCGTCTAATTGCAAATGTCCCCACTCATCATCACCCACCACCACATCACCAGTTTGGGTATTATATTTAGCGTGCAGCGCATCTAAAGGCGATTGAGTTTGTTTAAAACGTTCGACTTTGTGCGCTTGTCGCATCATCGCAAACAACAGCCCGCGCATCAACTTAATTACACTGTGTTCTAGTTCAAATAACCGCCCTGGATCAGTATCTACCTTGCGGTACGCCAGCGCCAATCCCCAAACCGCCAAAATACTATAAACATTGTCCCGCACCCAAGCATCTGTATAGTCGCCGTGAGCAGTAATCGCCGTAGAAGCTGGTAGCAAACCCGTAATCGGATTTTGGCGGTTAAGTATTACAGCCTTGATTTGTTGATAGTAATGATCCAATCGGGATTGCTGTTGAGCGGTGTTGATTGACATTTCACTCACTGGCGACAAAAATCAACCTTGTGGCTGAGGACAAAATCTCTTATTCCACAATATATCCACAATTCATCGTTTTAAAACAAGTACAAAACCAGCTTTCTACTAACTCCTCACTTCCTCTCTTGCCATTTCGTCCAAAAAAGGTTACATTAATTTACATATAGTAACAAAACTTTTTTATAAATAGCGGTCAGCAATTAGTCATTAGCGATTAGTAATTAGAAAATTTCCGAAAATATTTAATCGATCAAATTTTGGCACTACCTAAGAGTGCGATCGCAGATGTAAATTTTTTTTAAACATCTAACCAGTTTTCTAATCGTAAATCAGAGATGTTGATAAAGTGACGAGTATTATTTGTGATTAAAATATATCGCTGAGAACGAGCAACAGCAGCAATAAGAGCATCTATTTCGCCAGTCGGTCTACCAATTTTTCTTAATTCTGCTTGAATTTTACCAAATTCTAAAGCCGCATTTTGGTCAAAATCAGTTGTTCTGATTAAGCCAATAAATTGATTGACCGTATTTAAATTAAGTTGAACTCTTGTGAACAATAAGCACCTTTATATAGTTCTCCAATTATGATGGTGGAAATATAGCATTGACTAATTTTGGCAGCAAATTCTGATACTGCCAAAGGATTTTGATTGATAATCGCAATACAAATATTAGTATCTAGTAAATACACAATAAATTAATTGAGTTAGCCTTTTATCAACTTACGATCTTATCTCCTAAATGCTGCTCTTTATCTAATTCAGTTAATATATCTGCCAGTTCTTCTCGATTTTCTAACGGGATTTGCAAAAATTCTTTTAATTTCTGCTGACGCTGTTGTTCACTAATTAATTCATTGGGGTCAATTTCTACTACTACCTCTGTTCCGTCTGGTATATCAAGTGATTGTAACAATTCAATTTTATCTCCCTGTTTAATTCCTTTGAGCTTCATTTTATTAACTCCTATTAAATCATTTTATAAACTATTGGGGTCAATTCCTTTTTGTTGTAATTTAGTTAGCAAAGTTTGAAATTGTTCTTCTGGTGTAGGGTATCTATTGCCATTTTGGTCATGCCAATATGCAAGGCGCGACTGCTATAAAATGATGACATCTGAGCAAAAAGCCAGAAATCTTAAGTAAACTTATTGATTTCTGGCTATTCATTTGTGGATGTATTCGTTATTATCTAACGAATGTATTCTTTCAGAATACTATTGCGATTTGGATGGCGCAATTTCCGCAAAGCTTTCGCTTCAATTTGACGAATGCGTTCGCGGGTAACATTGAATATTTGACCAATCTCTTCTAACGTCTTCATCCGCCCATCATCTAAGCCATAACGTAACCGGAGAACGTCGCGTTCACGAGGGCTAAGAGTATCAAGTACGCTTTCTAAATCTTCCCGCAGGAGATTTTTAGAAACCTCATCTTCTGGTGTTTCGCCATCTGCTTCGATGAAGTCTCCTAGACGAGAATCTTCTTCTTTACCAATGGGTGTTTCTAGAGAAATGGGAAGTTGAGCCGATTTAGCAATGAACCGCAGCTTTTCGATGGTCATTTCCATGCGAGTTGCGATTTCTTCTTCCGTTGGCTTACGTCCCATTTCTTGGGAAAGTAGCTTAGTAGTTTTCTTTATTCGAGAAATAGTTTCATAAAGATGGACAGGTAAGCGAATTGTGCGAGACTGATCTGCGATCGCTCTTGTAATAGCCTGTCTAATCCACCAAGTAGCATAAGTAGAAAACTTATAACCTTTTTCGTGGTCAAATTTTTCGGCAGCGCGGATCAAACCTAAACTACCTTCTTGAATCAGATCTTGAAATGACAAGCCCCGATTCATATACTTTTTAGCAATAGACACCACCAGACGCAGGTTAGACTGCACCATCTTGTCTTTTGCGCGTCGCCCTAAATAAAGACGATGACGGAATTGTGGCAACGGCATTTCTACAGCCAGAGCCCATTCACTATCTTTTGGTTCGCGCTCTAGTTGAGCCTTCAACTGCTCATACACCCGCTCTAATTGCAGTAACTCAGCAATTTTACGAGCTAACTCAATTTCTTCATCGGCTCGCAGTAATCGAATGCGACCAATTTCTTGTAAATAGAGGCGAATTGAATCCTCTGTGTAGTGCTTCTTTTTGGTTTGTGCGCGACGACGGGTAGAGCGAACCTTACCAGGCTTACTGTCGTCCTCATCAGGTGGAACATCCACAAGATCATCGTCTGAATCAGCTTCATTATCAAGCAAAAGTTCCAACTCGCTTCGTTCCAAATCGCTTGCATCAGGTTCTTCAGTGAGGGGTGCGATTGCGAGTACGTCGTTAGCCTGGGTCATGCCGTGTTCCTCATGCTCCTTAAATTAAAAACCAGAATATGGTGTTAGTAAATCTAACAAAAAATTAGCCAGCTATTAGTTGTACCAAACCTTCAACGCTTCATTATCGTTTTAGTCAAAAGATTTTAAAATCGCTTGCTTTTTAGCTATCCATAAAAGCGTTGAAGTAGGTGTTAATGCTGAATTTAGGTTAAACCTTTTTGATTGTAGCCTTTCTCACAAAAATTGCACGTTTTTGGTTTGTTTTATTTCTAAATTTCTAGAAAAAACTTTAAACGTCGTTTATCTTCGTGATTTAAGTCAGCGTTTAATAACGCTTGAGTAACAGGATACCCAAGGTTTGTCACTTGTTTAGCTTAAAGGAAAGCTAACTGCAAAATTGTTTGTCACTCCCAACCGATCAGTTTAACTGCTACTTTTTGATTTGCCTAGTGTATTGACCATTTAAATTTTCAAAAATCATGGCTTGATTACCATTGCTTGGAGTTGATCCCTAAATCTTAATTTCACAGCTTATTAGCGGCTCTTAAGATTGTTGGCTAAAATCTCTTCCGACATTTTAATGAATTTGGCTCAAGAATGCCATAAAAATAGCTAATAGATATTCTGATTTTGCAATCAGAGGAAGTAAGACAAGCAAATAAGTATTTTTATCCGATTAGAAGTTAAATGAATGTGAAAGTATGGGTGCTGTTAGCGGATTAGCAAGTGATGTATTAGTGAATTGCAGATCCACTTTTCAAACTAGGCGGTGTTTAACTGAAATTTCTCCCAAAGTCTATCAATCGTAACAAAATGATAACCTTGCTCTATCAACATAGGAATAATCTGAGCAGTAGTTTGGGCTACGTCTTGTCCTCCATAATAGCCATCATGAAGAACAATTAACGACCCATTGTGAACTTGTCGGATAATTCGTTGAGTAACAACTGAAATTCCAGGTCGTACCCAATCTTCTGGTACAACGCTCCACATAACTGGTCGATAGTTCCACTTGTGCAATAAATCTATTGTTCGGGGTGTAAACAAACCGTTAGGGGGTCGCACATCACGAACATATTTAGGTTCTAAATTACAGGAAGTTGCGATCGCCTCCTGGGTTAATTCCAAACTCTGCTTCAACTCCTTGCTACTCAGACGAGCAAAAGAGCGATGATCGTACCCGTGTAATCCAATCCAGTGACCTCGTTGATATACCTCTCTAGCCACTGCTGGTGCGCGGTTAACACAAACACCTAGCCAGAAAAAACTAGCCGAAACTTGGTAACGATCTAATACATCTAATAGCTGCGGTGTGTATTCAGGATGGGGGCCATCATCAAAGGTGAGCGCGATTTCTTTTGAATTAGCACATCCAGCCCAAAGGCAACTAGGAAAAGTAGGTTTAAGAATTCGGTAGAGAATTGGAGTTATTGGCGCGATCGGCATTCAGTTTTAAAGCATCTAACATTTGAGAAATTAAACAGTGAATAATCACCTGAGATTTAAAAGCCTAGTCAAGTTAAACGACGAGGCTATTTTTTTAAGGTTAACAATAATTTCCTATTATTACTGCCTTTGTTATAAACAAATATTGCTGTATTTAGCCTAGCTGCTGGCAAAAATAGGTTTGTAGTAAAGCTTTAGCAGCAAAATTATTGATATTTGAAGGAGATCCGTCCTTACTACTATCCCAGTGTATCGACTGATGCCAGAAATTTTTTTTCAAATGTAGCGCGGGCATATTGCCCCTATATAACAAATAAGGATAAACAAAAAACGCTAAAACATAATCAGGGGTATAGTAGCCCCATACCCCTCATTGATGATTAACCAAATAGTTTTTTAGTTGCTCTTTCAGCACGAGCTTCGGCTGAAGCCATGACTTCTGCGAGATTTTCTAACATCTCTCCAGGGTAATTTTCCAAAACTCTAGTAGATAAAGAAACTCGTCCTTTTCCTTCATCAAGTTCAATAATCACTGCTTTAATAGGCTGACCTATTTCAAACAGCGACGGTAAGGATTCAATATACTTTTGGCTTACCTGCTTGATGTGAATTAATCCAGTAGTACCTTCAGTCTCAACGAAGATGCCGAAAGGCTTGAGACTAGAAACTTTCCCTTCAACTAACTGTCCTACTTCTAGCTGGCTAAAGCTAGCGGCGCGATTAGCTTCACGTTGGGAAAAAACCAGTTTTTTAGTTTCAGGATTAACTTCCAAAAAGCTAGTAGTCAGAGTTTGACCAACTAATTCTGGTAGATTTTCCCGATCAATTAAATGCGATCGCGGAATAAACCCCCGTACCCCTTGGAAATCTACTGTCACACCCCCCTTATTAATTCCACTTACACGCACTTGCACCGATTGCTTATTGTCTTGCATTTCAGCAATCTGATCCCAAGCGTGCTTAATTTGTAACTGACGGCGAGACAGTGTTACTTGACCATCTGCATCCTGTTCCCGAATAATTAAAAATTCCTGCTCCTCCTGCAATGGCAGTACTGTCGATACATCGGTTATATCGTTTGCAGCAATTTCTTGGATGGGAACAACAGCCAAAGACTTGCCACCGATATCAACATATACGCCATCATTGTCATAGCTATGTACCTTGCCGCGCACGACTTGTCCTTGTTGAAAATTAAAGTCGTGTTGTTCAAGGGCTTTTGCAAAATCATCCATTGTAAAGGACTGATTTGCCTTTTGAGAAGCAGTCGATTTGGAAGTCATGAGAAGTTAAGCTGATAAGTTAAAAACAGATATTGATTTCAGGTTGATTGTAGTAATGAGGCAAACAACTGTTTAACCTGCTTCCAGGCATCTGTTGCTGCGTCTGGATTATAACTACTACGTTGATCGCAGAAGAATCCGTGATCAGCTTGATCGTAGCGAAATATTTGATGAGGAATTTGATATTTTTGTAACTCTGCCTCTATTTGAGCTACTTCCTCAATTGGAATGCTGGCATCTTCGCTGCCAAAGAAGGCATAAAGCTTGCCTTTGATTTCTGGTGTGCGAGTAATTGTTGGTTCACCACCTCCAAAGGTGGCGGTAGCAATTCGAGCGCCATAAAATGAGGCAGTAGCTTTAATATCTGGTAGAGTCGCTGCTAAATAGGCAACGTGACCGCCAAAGCAAAACCCGATCACGCCAAAATTTTGTTTAACATTGGGCAAGCTTTTCAGGTAATCTATTGCTGCTTGAATATCGCTGAGTAACTCTGATGCTTTGGTTTTAACAGCGTAGTTTCTACCAGTTTCTATGCTTTCTGTTGTGTATCCAGCTTCAAAATTAGGGGCGGTGCGTTGAAATAGTGCTGGTGCGATCGCAATATAACCAATTTTTGCAAGGCGTTCTGTCACATCTCGAATGTGGGAGTTAACTCCAAAGATTTCCTGCAACACCACAATACCTGGAAATACTCCCTCGCTGGCTGGCATTGCCATATAAGCCGAAATTTGGATATCTCCATTAGGAATTGTAACGGTGTTAGTACGAATTTCCTGGTCTGTCATAATAATTTTCGATTTTGTTGGCGTTGATTTTATACCAATTCGGACTTTTGATCGCTACAAATATTTGATGTAGGGACGTACCATGCTAGGTCTTGATAGAGTAAGTTTTGTGTTTTACTGGACGATCGCAACCTCAATCAGCGATAAAAGTACTTAGTAGCTCGCGCATCCAGCACAATAAGTTCTATATGCGCTCTCTTACAGCTTTTTGGGGTGCAAAATATGGTTCAGTTTCAAATTCAGCAAGATAGTGAAGTCCCTGCATCAAAACAGCTATTTGACCAAATGCAATTTGCGATCGCATCTAGGCAGTTTCCGCCAGGTAAGCGTTTGCCTAGTACCAGACTGTTAGCTATGCAAACAGGACTGCACCGCAATACGATCAGCAAAGTCTATAAACAACTCGAAGAAGTTGGACTGGTAGACACCCAAGCCGGATCGGGCATTTATGTTCGCGCTTTAGGTCATGAGATTGGCACTCAACATCGGTCGCCACTGCTCGATCAGTATCCCAAAGCTAATAAAATTGTCCAACAAAGCTTGGATGAACTACTCAGCCAAAATTTTTCACTTTCTTTCGCTAGAGAATTATTTTTAGCAGAAATTGACTGGCGTTTACGCTGTAGTGCTAGAGTGCTGGTGACTGTTCCCCAAAGAGATATTGGCGCTGGTGAGTTAATGGTTCAAGAACTCCAAGAAGCGTTAAAAATTCCAGTACAGTTGGTTCCGATGGAAGAACTTCAAGTATTGCTAGAGCAAACGCACTCCGCCACAGTAGTGACTAACCGTTATTTTATTCAAGAAGCGGAAGCGATCGCAGCACCTAAATCTGTGCGCGTTATCCCGGTCGATATTCACGACTACGAAGACGAGCTAAAGTTAATTACAGATTTACCTAAAGACAGCTATCTTGGGATCGTTAGCCTCAGTGCAGGCATTTTGAACGTTGCAGAAATTATTATTTATAGTCTGCGTGGTGATGATTTGCTGGTAGTGACTTGCCAAATTACAGATACCTACAAACTCAAAGCTATTGTACGCAGCGCCCACACCATTATCGCCGATCAAGTAACTTTACCTACAGTCAAGGCAGCAATTACCGCCGCCAGAGAAGATATTATTCGTCCACCCCAAATATTTATCAGTGAAAACTACATCTCCACCAAGTCGATTAGTTTGCTGAAACGGGAATTGGGCTTAGATTAATTATCACCGTAACAATCTAACAATTTTCCCAATGTTTGATTGGGAGCAATTTTTATTTTCAACGCATAATCTTAGCTGATGGCTGACCAAGTTAGGTTGCTCATTCTAACAAATTACCTCGATATATCCGTAAAAATACGTAAGTGGAATCAGCTAGATAGCATTAATTTCACATTGAGCGCCTCAAGTGAAGATTATTGCTTTTGGTTAATCGTAGAGTGAGCTTGCCAACTGATCAGCTTAAACATTTCTATCACTTTATTACAAATTTATTCAAATTATTGTTCCAGCTTTTGAGCTGCTAATCAATTATTTATATATGGAAATGATTCAAATAAAAGTTTTTAACTTAGAATGATAAAATTACGATGATTATATGAGCTTCGAGGGTCTGCTGTGATCCGTTCTGCAACTTTAACGCTTCAGCCGACGCTGCCACAGATGGTGGACAGTAATCGCCTAAGGTTATTCTCTGGTTCCGCCAATCTGCAACTATCTAAGGAAATTGCTTGCTATCTAGGTATGGACTTAGGCCCCATGCTCCGCAAGCGATTTGCAGATGGTGAGCTATACATCCAAATTCAGGAATCAATCCGAGGTTGTGATGTTTATTTGATTCAGCCAACTTGCCAGCCAGTGAACGATCACTTAATGGAGTTGCTAATCATGATCGATGCCTGTCGTCGCGCTTCGGCTCGGCAAATCACGGCTGTAATTCCTTACTATGGATACGCTCGTGCAGATCGTAAGACTGCTGGGCGCGAATCCATCACAGCCAAGTTGGTTGCTAACTTAATTACTCAGGGTGGAGCCGATAGAATTTTAGCAATGGATTTGCATTCCGCTCAAATCCAAGGCTATTTTGATATCCCGTTCGATCATGTATACGGTTCACCTGTACTAATTAATTACTTAGCAAGCAAACAACTATCAGATTTAGTAGTAGTTTCACCCGATGTCGGTGGAGTTGCACGAGCGAGAGCATTTGCCAAAAAGCTCAATGATGCTCCCCTAGCAATTGTTGATAAGCGTCGGCAAGCCCATAACGTGGCAGAAGTTATGAATGTAATTGGCGACGTTGCTGGTAAAACAGCTGTTTTAGTAGACGACATGATCGACACTGGTGGCACAATTAGCGAAGCTGCTAGGATATTGCGAGAGCAGGGAGCGCGACAAGTTTATGCTTGTGCTACTCATGCCGTTTTCTCTCCACCTGCGATAGAACGTCTATCTAGCGGATTGTTTGAAGAAGTAATTGTCACAAATACTATTCCAGTTCCCGAAACAGACCGCTTTAAGCAGCTTACGCTGTTGTCAGTAGCAAACGTATTAGGTGAAACTATCTGGCGAATTCATGAAGATACTTCTGTTAGCAGTATGTTTCGTTAGCCAAAATTAACAAGAAAGAATTCAGGAGCCAGGATTCAGAATTCAGGATAATCGCATGAATTTTGTAAAACTGGCTGATGAATAAAACAAGTTTAAGTTGACCACCACACCACAAATTTGGTGGTCAACTTTTTTGTTGCGAGTACGAAGATACTAAAGCAGAAATTCAAGTTTTGAAATTTCCCCTTTCCTGGTAGGGAAGGGGGGTAAGGGGTTAGGTTTGTAATTCACCATCCACTAGCCTTCTGACTCCTGGCTTCTTTAACTTTTTAGTTTCTAAGCAGAAGTCACAAAACGTTTTCTTAGCGATTCCGCACGACGTTTGGCAGTGTCATTCTCTGGGTCATACTTAAGAGCATCCTCATAAGTTTGTAAAGCTTGAGCCGTTAATTTTTTACGCTCGTAAGCGTGAGCAAGATTGTTAATCCCAGTTACATAGTTTGGTTGGGCTTTCAAAGCTTCTTTGTAGTTACGAATTGCTAAGTCATATTGCTCTTGGGCAAAATAAGCAAAACCTAACCCGTTGTATGTCAAAGCAAGAATTTCATCTTCAGGATCTTCTGCTTTTAACGCTTTCTGAAACTGGTTAATAGCTTGAGAATAAAGTTTTTTATCTAGATAAATGCTACCCAACTGATAATAGTCTTCAGGCGCACCTTTTTCATTACTCAGTTGGCTTTGTAGACGAGAAATCGCCATTTCTGTCTGACGAGTTTTGAGAACCTGACGCAGAATTGTAAAACCAGCAGTGGCAAGTAAAATAAGTAAAACAGAGAGATAAAGAATGGGAAGAGAACTATCCATAGTTTTGTAAGATCGCGCTATTGCAGGGGGAGTTAACTTGTGTCTAATTAAAGTCGGATAGATTAAACGTATATTTTGATCTGGTTGGACTAAGATTATAACTTTTTAACTTTACAACGATTTGGTATAAATTTTGGTGAGTCCTGCCAGTCGCCAGCTTGAATTTTAAGGTAAACCCCAATAATTGGCGCGTTCTTTTAACCAACCTTCAGCTTGCCAACGAGCGATCGCACTATTTACAAAGCGACGTAGAGTATCATACTTTAATCCTCTGGGCATCACTACTGACAATGCTTCAGTTGATAACCGTGAAGGCAGAAGATGATATTGGGGATACTCCTGCACCCAGCCAGCTAATACACTAGCATCGGCAGCAAAGGCAACAACCTGATTAGATTCTAACAGCGATCGCCCTGCCTCATAAGAATCTACTCCCACCAACTGGGCATTAGGTAAATTATATTTTACGTCGGCAATTGTGCTAGAGCCTTTAATTACAGCAATTTTTTGGCGAGTTAGATCATTTATCAGCCGCACATTGGGGTTTTGGGTGACAAAAGTAGTGCCATCCAAGTAGTATGAAAAACTAAAGTCAACCAAGCGAGATCGGGCTGCTGTTGCTGCCACCCTAGCAATTGTCAAGTCAACTTTGTTATCTGCGATCACAGATAAGCGATCGCGATTACTCACTGGTTGCAAAACAACCGCTTCAGGATTACCCAATATTTCTGCTGCCAGACGTTTAGCTAAATCTATTTCTAGTCCCTGCAAATTGCCTGCGGTATTGCGAAAACCTAAAGGACGCAGATTATCTTTAACAGCAACTATTAAAGAACCCCGTTGCTTAATTTTTTCTAAATCCGCAGCAGAGGCGCAATTTGAATTAAAACTTAAAAATGAAATAGCTACAAATAGCAAGAACCATAAAGGATGAAGCCTGAAGAGTGAAGTTTTAAATTTCATGCTTCAACCTTCAACCTTCAACCTTTAGCCTTGGGAGGAAGTAGCTAACTGTACCACTTGGGCAAAGCTACCTGGATCAATTACTGCAATTTGCGCCAACATTTTACGGTTAATCTCGATATTGGCTTTTTTCATTTTGCCGATCAATTGGCTATAACTAATGCCTTGCATACGTGCTGCGGCGTTAATGCGGGTGATCCACAAGCGACGAAAATCACGCTTGCGGTTACGGCGATCGCGATAGGCGTTACGCAGCGCCTTCATCACCTGTTGATTGGCAGTCCGATACAGTTTTGAATGCGAACCTCGGAAACCCTTGGCAAGCTTGAGAATTTTTTTGCGGTGCTTACGAGCGACATTACCGCGTTTTACCCGTGTCATAGCTAGTTTGTGTTTTTAGTAGTTAACAATTTAGATCAACCAATAAGGCAATCTACAAATAAGGCAGCATGAGGCGTACATTTTCCTCATCTCTTTCATGCACCAGAGCTTTTTGAGACAAACGATTTCTACGTTCAGAACTCTTATGCTCTAAAAGGTGATTTTTAAAGGCTTTACGGCGGAAAATTTTGCCGCTGCCTGTAGCTTTAAAACGCTTCGCCGCAGCTCTGCGGGTTTTTAGTTTAGGCATACAAGTGGCTTTAATTCGACACAATCTCTTATTTTACTATTATCTGTATTTTTTAGTCAATTAGTTGATATGACAGTTAGCGGTTAGCTTTTTTCTGTGAAGCTACTTATCTGCGTCCATCTACTTGCATCTGCGTTCTAAAAAAAATTAGGACTTTTGCAAGAAGTCTAATACTTCTGATAAAGCCACGACCGAATTAGGGAAGCGACTTTTCAATGCTGGAATTACAGGGCAAGGCTTTTTATCCTGCAAGTTGTCTCCTTGATTGTGGTTAAATGTATTCCATCTAAAAGGCCCTTTATCTTCTGCTGCCATCCATAGCAAACGCTTGGCGCGTGTCATAGCTACATATAATAAGCGGTATTCTTCAGCACTCTTTAAACGTGAAGCTTGTTGCCAAGCTTCAGTTGCAACTGGAAGTTCAGGCAGATTTTGTGGTTGCAAATATTTACCATGTAGATAAGCACGAATTTGCGCTCTAGCGACTTCTGCTAGGGTAAAGTCTCCCAAAAATTGAGCAGCAGTAGGAACCCAAGGAGAACCAGGAAGGGTATCTTCATGCAAAAAGGGAATGAAGACATAATCCCAGTCCAGCCCTTTAGCTTTGTGCATTGTAATAATAGTGAGTTGACCTTTACGCAGATAACGCCCCTCGCTGTCCTCTGCTTCCACAGGTTCAAACTTTTCCGAGTTGACAATTTCGCTCAAGACGGTTAAATTTGCGCTCAAGGAACCGTTGCCAGCAGTTTGTTTGGTGATTCGTTCTGCTAATTTATCTGCTGTTGCTAGCTCAGATTGATCGTAGTTTAAAGTCAGAGCTAAAAAGGAAATTAGCTGGTAATGGGGAAGTTCTAAGCGGGCGCGGAGAAGGCTGCGACAATAGCGACCAGCTTGACGCACCGCAGGTGTTTGGGGTGAATCTAAAGGCCCTGGATAGAGAAACTGCTCTGGTAAGCTGGCAAGGGCGTTGAGGTCTTGGGTAGGAATCAGTTGGCGCTGTACGAATACTTCTAATGCTGCTTTGAGATAATCAGGGGAATGGGGACGGTCGATAAATTGCAGCACTGCAAGAATTTCGGCAGGAACGTGAGAATAAAGATTGCTTTGGGCAACGTCGTATACTTCAATACCATGTTCCCGTTGCAAAAAGTGTAGTTGTTCGGCAATAAAGCTGCCTTGTCGGTTCTCTCGTACTAAAACTGCGGCGTTGCCTTCTGGGTTTTGGGCAAATAATTCAATCACCCGTTTACCAATTAGCTTTACTGTGTCGTAAACATCACGGGGTTTGTAAATTTCTAGCCCTCGACCAGTGGGTGCTGGGTTAGCATCTTGTTGAGGGTCATCTAAATTAACGGGGCGAATATTTTGGGGGCTAAAGGGTAGTTCTGATTTAGGATTGGATAATTCTGATCCTATTTGTTCGCCTCCATAAGTACGATTGACCCAATTGAGGACAAAATTAGCTGCTTCAATAATAATTCGAGAACTACGCCCAGCTTGATCCATTGTTGCTAAACGCTGTTTTTGGCTGCATTGTTGGCAAAAGGAGCGAAAATAGATGGGGTCTGCTGGGGTGAAGGTAGAGTTAATTGCTTGGTTAGGATCTCCTACTCGCACTAAATTAAGGCTATTTGTATTAGTAATTTCAAATTGTTTTGCGCTTTCCGAGTGGGTGGCGAGAATTTCTAATAATTTGGTTTGCAGGGGAGATGAGTCTTGTGCTTCGTCTTCAAATACGGCAAATACTTGGTCTTGCCAAATCTTGCGGGCGCTGTCGTTTTCTAGTACTCTTAGTGCTGCGAGGATCATATCATCGTAGTCGATGAAGTCGCGCGATCGCCTATAGTTTTCATATTGTTCATATAAGCCAGCAGCGATCACTAAAATGCCATAATCATCTGGTGTCTGCTCGCTCATTAACCATAAATCTTGTGGTGTCAAACCAGAGCTTTTAGCTTCGCGAATCACGATGTTAGCCAAGCTAGGCAGTACTTCTGTCCGCAACACAGATTGTCTTCTTAGCCGTTCTGTTTCTTCGCCATCAAATTGATTACCTTCTAACAAGGAATTATAACGGCGAGAATTAACGGCAATCCATTGTTCTACACAAGACCGAATTAAGCGATGATTTTGGTTAGGTGAAATTACTGTAGCTGTATCTAAGTTTAAAGCGGATAAATCTGGATATCTGCTGGCAATATTTAGTGCTAAACCGTGTAATGTATGGACAGCAAATCCTGTTTGTGGTAGTGATAACTCTCGTAGAGAATTACGAATTTTAGCTTTAATATTAGCAGCAGCAGAGCGAGTAAAAGTAACAATAATTAGTTGTTTACGAGTATTTAATTGGTAACGAGCGATCGCTATTGCCGCCGCTACCGCCATCCCTGTAGACTTACCAGCGCCAGGAACAGCAGAAACGGCTAATGATCCTCCTTGCCAATCAGCCATGCTTTGTTGCCCAGGACGCAGGTTATTACGGAGGCGTTGTATTGCTTGCTGTCGTAAATTTGCGATCGCACTTTGATTTGATGGCGATACTGTTTCAGTTGTGCTAGTTACTAAAGACCCCTTACTATCGGGACTTGTGAACGGATGATCTGGTGTGTCTGACATTTTTCTTTAAACACGAAAGTGAGGGGTGAGCAGTAAATTATTAATTCCCCTATAAAGGTAACTACAATTAGCTAACAACGACCATTTTTTTTTAGTAACAATAATATGGATACAAGCGAGAAACGCTTACGACATTATTTAGTGCTATTAGGGATAATTATCCTGGGAGTAGCTTTACGGTTTTGGCATCTTGATTTTAAACCTTTATGGTTGGATGAGGTAATTACAGCCTTAGTTACTCTGGGACATGGTTATGATGATGTTCCCAAGTCAGAGGTGTTTGGTGTTGATCAATTACAGCAGCTATTTACACTGAAAAAAGAAGTTAGTTGTGCTGTAGTTATTCAAACGTTGATTAATCAGTCTACTCATCCGCCGATATTTTTTTGCTTACTACACAGTTGGTTAAGCTTTCTACAAGCTAATTTTAATAATGTGGTTTGGGCAATGCGATCGCTTCCTGCTTTATTTGGAATATGTGCGATCGCTGTTGTTTACTTCCTCAATCGTATCGCTTTCTCTCCCTACGCAGGACTACTAGGGGCTGCAATTATGGCAGTCTCTCCCTTTGGCGTTTATCTTTCCCAAGAAGCGCGTCATTATACCTTACCAGTGCTACTTATTAGCCTCTCACTCTTAGCACTGATCAAAATTCAACAAGACCTCTATCAGCAACTACCACCAAGACCGTTAATTTGGCTCGCTTGGGGTATTTTTAACTCTATTAGTTGCTACGTTCATTATTTTTGTATCCTGGCTCTTATTGCTCAGATATTTACGCTAGGAGTAATGTTTTACAGGCAACGTCGTACCCTAGCTGACAAAAGGTGGATAACAGTTGCGGTTGTAACATTCATCAGCATTTACGTTAGCTATTTACCTTGGATATCAATAGTCATCAGCCATTTTAGACGACCTGAAACCAATTGGCTGAAACCGCCCCACGACATAGCCCCCTTATACCAAATTTTCATAAGTTGGCTACTAATCTTCATTAATTTGCCAGTAGAGAATCAATCCCTGCGGGGAAAATTTTTATCTAGCGTACTCATTTTGGTATTTGTTATATTCTTATCTTGGCAGTTTGTTAAAGGATTAAGCAAACTGTCGAGCAAACCAGCTACTCAGGCAAGTTTAGTAACATTAGGTAGTTTTATTCTTTTCGTGCTACTGGAATTTTTAGCAATTACTTATTTGCTAAAAAAAGATATTACTGCTATAGCACGCTATCATTTTATTTACTTTCCAGCAATGTGTGCTTTATTAGGAGCAAGCCTCAGTAAGTTGACTTTACTAAAATCTAAAAATATTTTTGATCTTAACAACCATCTTATTGGTCAAACTAATTCCGGGGTAAGGTTATCTGATTTATCTACCCAGTCATTAAAAAGTAATAAATTTAGAAAAAATTTTAGGTTTAATTTATTATTTAAACCCCCAAGCAATAGATTATTAAACAATCAGCTTATTCCAGCAAATCCAGCCTTTTTAGCAATTGCCTCAGTTAGTTTGATTAGCTCTATATTTGTGGGACTTAATCTCACATTTGTCAAGCCATACCAACCAGAGCAAGTTGCCCAAAAAATCACTGCAAGCTCATCTATATCAAAGATGATAGTATTTGAATACAGAGATACTCAGGATCTAGCTTTAGGCTTAAGTTTTATGCGAGCAAGCTTTACTAATGATGCCAGATATTTTTCTAATAAAAATGATTTATCTTTTGCCTTCTTACCCAAAAATGCTAATCGTGAATTATTCTGGCAACAATTATCACAGTTACCAAACACTAATAAATCTCCTTTAGACTTGTGGGTGTTTAGTACTAGAAGAGAAACACTTCCATATCCTTCACAGATTTCACTCTTAACTAAACAAAAGTGCACAATTGACGCTAAAAGTTACTATCAACGTAAAAAGATGTATCAGCTTTATTTATGCCAATAACATATTATTATCAAGTAGATTTAATAATTATTATGTTAATAGTAAATTTTGAGGTAATTAAGATAACTGACAATTGCCGTAGGCGGAACCTGTTCATTACCGTTCCCAGATTAAACCTGGGAACGATAGAATGCTATTCATCAATCTGCCAAATATCCTTATTTGTATCTTCATCCAGAATGTTTTTTGGACGCAAAATTAATATCAAACGTCCTAACAAGGGAATATTTGGGTTGTCTGGAAACCACTGAATTTGTAACTGTCCAGATTGCTCTACAATAAAATAGCTGTTGGCATCCCATTCTTGCTGAGAACGGTCAATTAATAAAAGGGTTTCTGCGCTTTTAGCAGTAGCTTGGTTAGGCAATTGATTATTATTACAGAGTATCGCTACGGGGTCTTCTGTTTTCAATACAAGTTGCCAACCTGGTAGAGATACCCAAGCACTATTTGCAGATGCTTGAACTGTCTGAAAAGACCCTTGAGGTTGGATTTGCTTCGCTTGTTGGAAGTCTGCTAGTGTGATAGGTAGCTGACCAGCTAAGGGTATCAGCCGAGGTAGTGATTCTTCTGCTTCTAGTCGATAAATAGGTAAAGAAGGTGCAGGACGCTGAGGAGTGATGGTAAATTCGGTTAGTAGTTGCTCAATTTGTTGCCTTGCAGTTTGGGTATGAGCAAACATTAAACCACGAGCAATTAAACGCGATCGCTCTTGTAAATCACTTTGTTGTTTCGCTAATCTCCAATAACTATAAGCTACCGCGTCGCCTGGATGATTAGTAAAACCTTGAGGTAATTGTGAAAACCGCGAATAGTCTTTAACAGCTTTAGCAACTTCTTTTGCTGCTTCTGAGTTTAAATTTCTAGAATGTAAGAATTCAGCAGTCGTAGCTCGTTCTGCTTGGTTTAAAATACGCAATTCATACAAACTATCACTACCAATGCGTCCATAGTGCGATCGCACTTCCTCAGACACACCCATATTAAGCATTGAGTTATAAACTTGCGCTGCTACAATAATTTGATTTTGCTGGATTGGCTCAAATCCGGTAGCTTCAAAAATCGCTTGTGTATTATAGCCAAGTTTTTGCAACTTAGCGCAAGTCTGCCCCCATCCTACCCAATTACCTTCTTTTCGTCGCAACAAGCGCAGCAAATCTTCAGGATTTTCTGTAGTTTCATCCGATTGAGGGCTAGGATCAGGAAGGCTAGATGGTGTTTCAGTCATAAGGGTGTTTAAGGGAGGAGAGAGGAGAGATGAGAGAGGGTATCTAAATATTAATTATGATCAACGAACTAAGTGGCGATGTCTACGACGGGCTACGCCTACGCACATTTTTAAATGTATCGTGTTCAGGACATTCTTATTTATAGTAAAGTTGGCGTGCGATCGCTGTTGCCTTTAGCAAAAGCTCAAAATTCCTGATCTCCTACTGTGGATGCGAAATGTAAATAAGAGTCAACTAACTAATCAGGAAGTTCTCAAACATTTTTCCTACTTTCCCCATAGAGAGCAAAGGATTTTGAACCCGACTATAACTTAACGTATTTGAGCATCACTACAGATATGATTTTTAACAATGACCATCACCGCTAAAAATGTGCGTAGGCGTAGCCCGTCGTAGACATCGCCTGAATCTGTGAAGTATATATAACTTTTTGTCCTGATTTACCCCAAGGAGTATGTTTTATTATTATGAACAATGCTATTCCAGATCTTGATAGTATCAGCCGTCAGTTAATGAGCCTCAATCGACCCAAAAAACCTAAGATGCTCGTGGTAGACGATGAACCAGATAATCTGGATCTGCTCTACCGTACTTTCCGCAGAGAATTTAATGTTCTCAAAGCCGAAAGTGGTGTCCACGCCTTGGAATTACTAGCAACGGAAGGTGAAGTTGCTGTAATTATCTCCGATCAACGGATGCCAGAAATGAAGGGAACAGAATTTTTGAGCAAGACAGTCCCCGAATTTCCAGATACTGTGCGGATTATTCTGACCGGATTTACCGATGTCGAAGATTTGGTCGATGCGATTAATTCTGGACAAGTTTATAAATACATTACTAAGCCTTGGGACCCTAACGAGCTTAAAGGCGTAGTCCAACGCGCCGCAGAAACTTACGATTTGCTCAAGCAAAGAACAGAAGAACTAGATCGGGCGCAAGCGCAAACAAATTTGTTAGCAACAATTGTTACTGTCGCTCAGGAATCGTCAAATGTTGCAGATACTCTAGAACCCATTGCTACCGCCTTTGGGGATAGTTTTGCAACAGATGGTTGTATTTTACAGCTTGTAGAGAAAAATAACTTAACAACAGCCAAAGCTGGCTACAATATTGATGGTGTAATAATAAATAATCTAGAAAAAGACCCCATAGTACAACGTGCGATCGCATCATCGAATCTTCAAGCTTGGGTCAGTGGTACCGAACCTGAAGTAGCAGAATACCAAGCGACAGACCTCAAAGCACATCTAGTTGTGCCAATAGTTTATCGTAGTCAAGTGCTGGCAATTCTATCGCTCCAGTGGAAGCAACCTGCTAAACTGCGAGAAGATGAACTCAAACTAATTCACCTGTCCGCACAGCAAGTCGCCTTAGCTCTTACCAGTACTCGGCATTATCAATAGCACCTCCCAAAGGGGCAAGTAGAAATCATACTCCCTCCCCGCATATTCGGGGAGGGTTGGGGTGGGGTAAAACAGGGAATCGCCCTCAAACAATACCAAAATTTAAAATTTGGTGAGAATCAATTTAGTACTTGATAATGGGTATTTTAGCTATCTCGAAATAGAATTAAAGAAGGCTCAAAAACTCAAATATTATTCGGAAGTCAAAATCGAGCAATTAGACAAAGCCTAAGATTTTGGCTTCTTACTCATGAAGACTGGCGACTGAATTGGATCTCAATACTCTTTGGCTTTACATTACCCCTCCTGTAGCTGGTGCTGTCATTGGCTATTTCACCAACGATATTGCCATTAAAATGTTGTTTCGCCCTTATCGAGCAATTTACTTTGCTGGGCGAAAACTCCCCTTCACCCCAGGTTTGATCCCTAGCAACCAAGAACGCTTGGCAAAGCGGATTTCTGACACAATCA
This sequence comes from Oculatellaceae cyanobacterium, assembly GCA_036702875.1. Taxonomy (GTDB): domain Bacteria; phylum Cyanobacteriota; class Cyanobacteriia; order Cyanobacteriales; family PCC-9333; genus Crinalium. Next base: position 79,395 of record DATNQB010000020.1, read on the forward strand.
TGGGGTCGTTGCTAACACCGGAAGAGTTACAAAAATTAGCACGGCGCTTGCTGCAAACTGAGCGAGTTCAGGGAGCAATTATGTGGCTGTTGCGACTGGCGCTAGAGCAAGTTCAAGTTGATAAAGAGCAGAAAACAGCTAAAATTCTTGCTGCTATACTTCGGGACTTACTCGGTCAATCTTTAGGGCGGTTATTAAAAGTATTATCCCGTCGTTCAGATTTTTTAGAAAGCCAGCTTAACCAGATTTTTGACCAAATTTTGCTGGAATTCCAGCTAAATGACGACCAGGCGCGGAAACTTTCTGAATGGCTGCTAGAGGTAGTGTTGCCACCAAACGTAGTACGACAGGCTATAATAGACTTCCTCACAGACCGTAATATTCAGGTAATTGATGAAGGGTTTAGAGAAAAAAGCAGTGGGACTTATTGGGTAGTTGCCAATTTATTAGGTCTGCGTAATACCCTAACGCGCTTGCGGACTTATTGCTTAGATGAAAAAGAAGCAAGCAATGCCCGTATTGATGAATTAATTACATCACTAAGGATGCAAGAGCGGTTGCAGGAATGGATGCAAAATCTTTCACTGCAAAATTTACCGATTTCCACAGTGCGGCAACTGCGTAAGACAATGCGTGACACTGTTCGCACTTACATTCAAGAGCGTGGCAGTGATTGGTTAGAAACTTTAAGCGAATCTTTAGATTGGGAAAATATTGCTAAATTAATTCTCACCCGCCTGCGAACATCTCCTGCCGTTAATTCCTCATTGGAGCTAATAAGTCAGGAACTAGCTTTAGTTCTAGAGCGCTATTTAGAGCAAGATTTAGAAAAAATTGTTGCACAAATAATTCCGATTTTAAATATTGATCAGGTAATTATTGATAGAGTTAAAGCGACTTCACCTGCGGATCTGGAAAACGCTATTCAGGGTATTGTGAAAAGTGAGTTACAAGGTATTGTTAATTTAGGTGGAGTATTAGGTTTGGTAGTAGGTTTAATTCAGACTATTATTTTATTAATTAAGTAGAAATTGTCATAATTAAATTAACTCTATGGGCAAGGTAATCTCCACTAAGCAAGATATATTTAGTAAATATGTAAATAATTCTAAGCAATTAACTGTACAATAAATAAAATTAACAATTATTTTCCTGTAACTTTCGCGATCGCGGAAATAAGCCCTAAGAATTAACTCGACTAGATTATTACTTAATTTGAAAAACTCTCCCTCACTGTGGACTGGTAGGGGGTAAAATTTTACGTTTAATTAGGTTGACATACTTAATCCCAGTTTTTAAATCGGAAATCAGTATTACTAATGGTATTTTAGATAGTGCTAGAAAAATCAGACAAAAAGCTGCCAAACATCACCTCTCCCTATTGGCGAGAAGGTGTCAGTAGGTAAACTTGAGATAACTTGGCTGATATTGATGCTGTTTTAGTTAATCTATTACAAAAAATTAACTAACCTATCAAGGATAAAAAGATGGTTTGGAGATGGCTGAGTACTGTAGGTATAGCTGTTGTCAAGGCAGCAAACTTTGTTGTTCCCCATAGCAGGTATATAACTGATCTAAATTTACATATACCTGAAAACTCTGCTTTTGCAGAACAAAAAGAGGAAATATACCTAGCACAGCTAAAGCTGTATTACCTACAAAATCAAGAAAATATAGACTTCCAGGCACAACAAAGGCAACTTAGCGATGAACGCGCAAATGAATTACAAGCATTTATTCAGTTTGCCAAAATTGTAAGTTTAGACAAACAGTTCGATTTTTTATCTTGGAGATTAGAACAAGAAAAATCTATTCAGTTAGAAATATTAGAACTAAACCATCAACTGCAACGGCAACTTGTTATTGAGCAACGGCAAATATCTCTCAAAATAGTTGAGGATCAAAAACAACTAGAAAATTTAGCTATCTGGCTAATTGCATCAGATATTCTTAAGTCAGAATCTGACGATAATATCATACCGTTGCGAATTTTCTTAGCTCCTCCAAAATTCCAGTTTGAGCGATTTTCTCATGCTAATAATGATACTAATATTTTTCCTAATATCGAGCTAACTTTAGCCGAAGGCTTACGACAATTTTTTAGAAACTATTCTCAAGAAGGCAAAACAGTTGACTTCTTAGCTGGTGCTTGGGTAAGCAAGTCTTTTCACAGTGAAGCTAGTATCAAGGCACTGTTTAGTGTACTGAAATCTGAGCCAACATTGGTTTTAGAATCAGAAGTAGATGGCGACTATCTAAATTTTAGGATTGCCTACTGGGGCTTAAATTGGTCAAAATATCGCTATGACCCAATTATTTCTAGACTACCTTATAGAGAAATTTTATATGAATCTGCTAAAAATCGTGCTAGGAACTGGAGAGAAATTAGGGCAAAGCTTATAGCTGCTGGAGTAAGCGAGTCAGAAGCCGATGAAACTTATGGAAAAGATAACATCAAAAATTGGGAAACTTTGCAGTTGGAGGAACAACTTAAACAGGCTGGCATCCCGACTAACGAGTTAACAGTTAAATATTTTATCAATAAGAAAGATGTTGAAGAACTTGGTCAATTTTTAATTATTTGCAACTGTTTATTTGCTGGATTAATCGCAGACGAATATTTTTTATTTCAACACAATATTTCACCCCTTTTGCCAAAGTTACTAGCTGGATTGACTGAAAATGTGCCTGATCAAGCATTATCACATAATCTGATTGAAGCAGTTGTTTGGTATTATCAAAAAATTTATCAAACATTAGAAAATACCAGAGCTACTTTAACGCCAGAATTAGCTTTAAATTTAGCTCTCAGTTTAGTTGAATTACCAAATAAATCTTGGGCAAAAAATCAAATCATTTACTCTATCAAATCGTGGTTACAACTGCGGAAATTACCTCAAATTGATGGTGTAGGAGTAATTGATCTGCCCCTGTCATCTCTCTTAGACGCATTAGAATTAGTCTTAATGATTTCAGACAAGGAGTATGTGGAAAAATTGAATCAATGTTTGGTAGCGGTAGGAAATGAGCGACAACTCAATGTCATGGATGCTTGCTATAAGCGAGGGATAAATTTGGTTCGCAAGAAAGATTACCAAGCTGCTATTTTAAACTTCAATCAGCTAATTCAAAGAAATTATAACTCTGCTGAAATTTACTATAATCGTGGATTTGCTTATGCAGAATTAGGAGAATATCATCAAGCAATTGAGGATTACACCAAGGCAATAGAGATGAATCAACAATGGGCAGATCTCTATAATTATCGAGGTAATGCGTATTACAAATTAGAAAACTATGGAATGGCTATGGCAGATTACGATCAAGCTATTAACATTTTACAGTTATCTGTAGGTAATCTAACAGAAAATTTTCTAGGTAATGATGAGGGGATTTTTGATTTTGATGTTGACCCCGATGAGCAGATGTTAGTTAGTGGCATTAATAACAATAGTATCAATCCACTACCGTATTTTATAGAGGACGATCGCCAAGTTTATTCCCTAGCTCTGGGATCTGATGATGAAAATTTAATTACTGATATTGGAAGTAGTGACGAAAATATCAAGGCTAATATTTGGCGGTTATTGTAAGGAGAAGAGTTGGGCGACTACTTGATTAATGAGCTATTAGCAATGACTGACGCTCAATAAATTTATTGCAATAATCGTCAAGGTGTTTTTTTAGAACGCAGATGGAATCAGATATTCATGTCGGGCGATTGCCCGAAACGCAGATGGACGCAGATAATATATAAAATTTATTGACTTTTGCAATAGAGGCGAGCATGAGTTTTTACTCACGAACCAATGTTGTGAAAATTTTTCCTTCCCCCTTCCTCCTCTCTCCTCCCAATTTTCAAGACAGGTCTAATTATAAGTCCGTTTCTTGATATAACTCTTGTAAATTTTGCTGCTGCGTGCGACGGGAAACGCGCCGATATTTCTTAGTTTCTAATTTCGGTTCATACTGGCTTTTACCGCCTTTTGTTTTCATCTTTAAGGTTGATTCTGGATTACCTTGTTGATACAAATGCTGTTGAGTGACGATCGCTTCTTCTAAAAAATCTAAATAATGCTCGTATCTCTCCCAGTCTCCTCGTACCACACAGTTAGGCTCATCTCGATGCAAACAGTCGTTAAACTGACACCTCTGTGTTGCTAAACGCTGGTGTGCTTCAGGGAAATAATCAGCTAATTCTTCTGGAGTACAATCAATGTCCGGTTGATTAAAACCAGGGGTATCTGCTAGTAAACCACCGCCTGGTAATTCAAATAATTCAACGTGCCGTGTGGTATGTCGCCCTCGGCTGAGTTTTCCAGAAACTTCCCCAACTCTGGTATTAATCTCAGGAATTAAATAATTGATCAGGCTTGATTTACCTACTCCAGAAGGGCCAGCAAACACAGTAATTTTATTTGCCAGCTGGTTGTAAAGTTGCTCTAAACCTGTGTGAGTGTACGCGCTAATTAATAAAGATTGATAGCCCCATTCTAAAATGCGATCGCGCCATTGCTGTTGCTCTGATTCTGTCACTAAATCACTTTTATTCAAGCACAAACAAACGTCTATGCCAGTCAATTCCGCCTTCACCAAAAATCTACTTAGCTGATAAGGTTCTATTGGTGGGTCAGCTAAAGCAAAAACCAGTAAAATTTGATTAGTGTTAGCAATTGGGGGGCGGTCAAGTTGAGTTTGACGCGGCAGTACTTGAGCGATCGCACCTCTACCGCCAGCCCAATCCGGTTCCTCAATCTCCACGCGATCGCCAACCATTACCTGCTGACCAATTTTTTTGAGTCGCGCCCTGCGAGTACACAACAGAAAATATCCAAAAGCAGAGTTTTCCCTTGCTTGATTAGCCTCATCTGTTTCTGTTAACAAATTTTGGTTAGCATCTAAGCGAACTTGATAATAATTTGCTTGGACTGCTACCACCGTTCCTAACAGTTGATTTGCTGCCTCTTTTGTGACACTCATGCTAGATCTGCTGGGCGGCGCACTTTAATCGCAAAAAATCCAGCACAATCTTGAATCTCTTCAACTTTATAACCTTCCATCACCAAGCTATCAGGAACCTGCTCAATCGGTTCACCTGGATCTAACCATACTTCTAACAAAGATCCAGGTGCCATTTGCTCTAGGCGGAGTTTTGTGCGGACAAAATTGATCGGGCAAGGAGTACCTCGGAGATCAAGTTTTGCCTCTGGTATGCCAGAAGTCGTTGCCGCAGGGGTGCTACTCATCCGCGAAACAGTCCTCCTAAGAATCCTTCTAAGCCACCTTTACCAGTGCGATCGCCCTTAATTTTAGCTAACTTTTCCAGTAGTTCACGCTCTTCTGGCGTAATTTTAGTAGGAATGTCAATTAAAACTGTAATCAAATGGTCTCCTCGGCTAACCGGGTTTCCTAATTTCGGTACACCGTGGTTTTCCATTGTCAGCACTGTATTAGGCTGTGTCCCTGCTGGAATCATCAATTCCATTGGGCCATCTACTGAATTTATTTCTAAGCGGCAACCTAAAATTGCTTGCAAATAACTGATCTTTATTTCTGATCTGATATTAATTCCATCCCGGTGGAACTCCAGATCTTCCTCAATAAACAAATAAACGTATAAATCTCCAGGTGGGCCACCGCGAAGACCAGCATCTCCTTCTTTAGAAACCCGCAGCCGAGTGCCATTATCTACTCCTGCTGGAATAGTAATTTTGAGTTTCTTCGTTTCTTGTTTCCGTCCCAAGCCATTACAGGTTTCGCACTTCTCTTCAACCACCTGTCCGTCACCATTACAGGTAGGACAAACAGACACTTGGGTAAAACTTCCAAAAGGTGTTCTGGTAGCGCGACGGACTTGACCACTACCGCTACAAGTCGAGCAGGCGCGAGCTTTTGTGCCTGGTTTAGCACCTGTACCACTACAGGTAGCACAGTTTTCTAGATGGGGAATCCGAATTTCCTTTTCACCGCCAAAAATACCTTCGCGGAACTCTAGCTTCAAATCAAGTCTTAAGTCATCGCCTCGACTTGGGCCGTTACGTCTTCTTGATGTCTGCCCCGCATTACCAGTAAAACCAGTGAAAAAGCTTTCAAAAATATCGGCAAATCCGCTCATATCCCCCATATCTGGGAAGCCTGCGCCAGCACCAGAGGATACACCAGCTTCGCCAAAACGGTCAAATCTGGAACGCATTTCTGGCTCAGAAAGCACTTCATAAGCCCGATTTATTTCTTTAAATTTCTCATCTGCCCCTGGTTCAGAGTTGACATCAGGGTGGTATTTGCGGGCAAGGCGGCGGTAAGCACGCTTAATTTCTTCTTTGTCGGCGTCACGAGAGATACCAAGAATTTCGTAATAATCGCGGGCCATATTAGGGCGTTAGTAGTTAGGGTTAAAGGAAATGTGAATATTCGAGAAAAAAGTGTTAAGTTTTGAGTCTAATTCCAAACTCAACACGCTCTTAGTCTACTGTCTCATAGTCAGCAGTTACAGTTTCATCTTCATCAACATCATTTATATCTAATGTTGCTTCTGGCTCTGGTGTTGATTCTACAGCTTTGCTGACGCTACTCGTACCAGGCTTTTTAGGCACATTGAATTCTGAAGTTGGGGTTTGGTTCGCTTGCTGATACACAGATGTCCCCATCGCCAATACGGTCTGTTGAAATAGCTCTAACTTTTCTTTAATATCTTCAACTCGCGATCTTGGGTTGTTTAGTGCTAAACGCAGTTGTTTAGCTTTTTGATCAGCCTGTGATTTAATTTCTTCACTGATTAAATGCCCATTTTCTTTTAAAGTCGATTCATAGCTATAGAACAAGCCATCTGCCTGATTTTTCAGTTCAATTACTTGGATACGGCGCTTGTCTTCTTCCGCATACACTTCTGCCTCTTTTCTCATCTGTTCAACTTCTGCCGCATTCAAGCCACCAGTATTGGTGATGCAAATACTTTGCTCTCTCCCTGTGCCTTTGTCTTGAGCAGAGATTTTCAAAATGCCGTTAGCATCAATTTCAAAGGCTACTTCAATTTGGGGAATGCCACGCGGTGCTGGTGGCAGACCAGTTAGAAGGAATTTCCCCAAACTTTTATTGTCCTTGACCATTGCCCGCTCACCCTGCAAGGCATGAATTTCTACTGATGTTTGTCCATCAGTAGCAGTGGAAAATATTTGGGATTTGCTGGTGGGAATGGTAGTGTTGCGCTCAATTACTTTGGTAAAAACTTCGCCTAGGGTTTCAATTCCCAAAGAAAGAGGGGTGACATCTAATAGCAGTACATCCTTGACTTCGCCACCTAATACACCCCCTTGAACGGCGGCTCCTAGAGCTACTGCCTCATCGGGATTGACTGAGCGGTCTGGTTCTCTCCCACCAAAAAAGTTTTTAATTGCCTTTTGGACAGCAGGAATCCGCGTTGAACCACCTACTAAAATAATCCGATCTATATTATTTGGTTGGATATCAGCGTCTTTAAGGGCTTGGGTGACTGGTTCTATAGTTGCTTCTACAAGATTATTTGTCAGTTCTTCAAACTTGGAGCGTGATAATTCCATCTCCAGATGTTTAGGCCCCTTGTCATCGGCTGTAATAAACGGCAGGTTGATTGAAGTTGTCACCATGTTGGATAATTCAATTTTTGCCTTTTCTGCCGCTTCACGTAACCGTTGGAGAGCCATTTTATCTGTTGCCAGGTCAATGCCCTCCGCAGTTTGGAAGGCATCAATCATCCAAACTGCGATCGCATTATCAAAGTCATCTCCGCCCAAATGGTTGTTTCCAGATGTGGCTTTGACTTCAAATACACCATCCCCCAATTGCAGAACTGATACGTCAAATGTGCCACCACCTAAGTCAAAGACTAATATGCACTGGTCTTCACCCTGCTTCTCAAGACCATAAGCAAGGGCGGCGGCTGTAGGTTCGTTTACAATTCGCAATACTTCTAGACCAGCGATCGTGCCAGCATCTTTTGTTGCCTGCCTTTGGGCATCTGTAAAGTATGCTGGTACAGTTATTACCGCCTGGGTTACGGTTTCACCTAAAAAGTGTTCTGCATCCTGCTTCAATTTTTTCAGGGTCATTGCTGAAATTTCTTGAGGGGTATATTTTTGCCCTCTAATCTCAACATCGACAGTATCATCCCGACCTTTTACACAGGTGTATGGCACTCGCGCCCGTTCGCTTTCCGTGTCATCCCACCTACGCCCAATAAAGCGTTTAATGCTATAAACTGTATTTTCGGCGTTGGTTACTGACTGTCGCTTGGCTAGTTGACCCACAAGGCGCTCGCCAGCCTTACCAAATCCCACAATGCTGGGAGTCGTGCGCCCACCTTCTGAGCTAGAAATTACGATGGGTTGACCTGCTTCTAATACAGCAACACAACTATTAGTCGTACCCAGGTCGATTCCAATGACTTTTCCCATAGGGTTTCGGCAGTAATGGTGTGGAAAGTTGTTAGGGTTTGAATGTTACTGGTTGCCTACCAGTCAGGATGTCTTTTTAGTAAAGATCCTGGTTTCTTTATTTTAGACACTGACATAAACACGCAGGGAATAAACCAGAAAACTACTAAATGATTATTCTGTGGGTTCGGTTGGACTTTCTACTAAAGTTTCCACAGGTTCTGGTGCGGCGGCAACTTTGACAAGTGCATGGCGCAGCACGCGATCGCCCAAGAAATACCCTCTTTGCAGTTCTTCCATCACTGTACCTTCTGGATGTTCTTCAGTAGGTTGGCGAAGCACTGCTTCATGCAGATTGGGGTCAAACTCTTTACCCTCTGGACGCATAGGAGACACACCTATACGTTTGAGAGCATCTACCAATTGTTTGTATACACTTTGGTAGCTTTTATGGATACCCATTTCTCCATCATTTTGCGGCTTGAGTTGGGATCTTGCTCGCTCAAAATTATCCACTACTGAAAGTAGCTCTGTAATTGTTGAACACTTAACTTTAACTTCTAATTCTTCTTTTTCTTTAGCTGTACGCTTCCGAAAATTCTCAAAATCTGCGGCTATCCGCATATACTGACTTTTTAAGGAATCACTCTGCTTTGTACTTTCATCCAACTGCGCTTTTAACGTTTCTACTTCTTGCCTTAAGGCTTCCTCTGTATCTGCACCGTTAGCTTGGGTTGGCTGATGTCCTAAGTTTATCTCCTGACTAGATTCAGATGATAATGGTTCTGTTTGACCCAGAGAAACTACTGTATCGGAATTAGGTTCTATATTTATTACTTCAAATGGTGATGATGTACCATGAGCATTGTCTTCAGCTATTGCTGAAGCGTCATCGATCTGATTTGAAGCGAATTGCTGATTTTCTTCTGTGATCATGGTTTACTCATTTCAATCAATAGAGTGCTAGCGATGGCGAAAGCGTTTTCTTATTGCCACAATTGCTGGCAATTGGGTTGGCAATATCTACCGTAAACGCGATCAGTGGTGAGGCGGAGTTGCCTGGGAATTACCACTTTCTTGAATCATAGTATTACCGCCATGAGAGTGGCAGTATTTTTTTTCAATCTTGATGAGGCTTAGACATACATAAATTACTAAAATCTTTACATATTTTAATCTTTATACTTATAAATATAACATTGATCAATTTTTATCTGATTATGTCTTTCGCAATTCCAGTTAAGTCTGGCAGCCACAGTTGGATAAAATCTCACTAATTGTTGTTAAAAGGGTGCAAGTGCGATCGCACTGGTGTCATACTTAGAAAATAGCCCCCAAAGGCAATCCAATTTTAAACTAGCTGTGAAGAAAGTAGCTTACCGCTCATAAATCCTATTTGTAGATTGTTGTTTTGTGGCGGTTGCCAAGCTGAGGATAGTGCGAGCGTACTATCCCAGATTGCCTCAATTCGTCATTAACTATCTATTAAAAGCTATCATCGTCAATATTACTTAGACATAGCCTTTAGGTACAAATTTGCATTTTCCTCATCCAAACTATTAAAGACCAATCAGTATGATTTTACGGATATTGGTAATCTGCTACAGCTAGTAACCCAGGTAGCTTTGTGATTCTTCCCTAGGCGTGGCAGCAACCGCCACAGACACAGCAATGGATAAATTATGGCATCCTGCTACCAGGGTTCGAGTGTTGCACAGCCAAGTCACACTGGTTGTTGGTGGTGAGAGCGCAATTTTGCCAAAAGCTTTTGGGCATACTTTTTATGGAGATAGTTTAAATAGCTATGACTCAATCCTCATCATCTCGGCGTGCATTAGTTGTTCGCAATGCCAGCCATGATTTGTCGCCCTTTGCCAGCAAGCTAGTTCAGTTGGGTTATATCGACCCCGAAAAGATGCAGCAGGCGGCGCTTGAAAGTCGCAAGTCAGGAAAACCACTAACAGAAATTCTAGAGTCGCTCACGGGAAAGGCGCTATCTCCAGAGTTACAACGCCAGTATAAAAAAAATCAACTGTTTGAACTAAAGATTATATACGGCGTTGAATCTTTAGATCCGGAAATTAAACAAATTGAACTAAGCCAGGTTTCTGAGTTAATCGATACACTCATACCGATTGATAGCTGTCGTCGCTCCCGCTTCGTACCTCTATCAAAAGAAGCAACTGAGCCACCATCTGTCCAAGTGGCAATGGTTAACCCTGATGATTTAGATGCCCAAGACGATCTAAACCGGATTTTACGCCCTCAGGGAATTAATTGGCAAAGGATGGTAATCACAACTGAAGACTATTCCTCAATTATTAACCAATACCTAGATCAGTTAGCCAAGAAAGAACTAGCAGCTAAAGCTGAAAAGTCTTTTGACGTTCAACAAGAAATCGAAAATCTTGAAAGTCTTGAAGCCGAAGAATCGCACGAGACTCCTGATGAAGATTTAACCGCAGCAGCAGAAGATGCCCCAATTATTACCCTAGTCAATAAAATTTTGGCTAAGGCATTAACTGATCAAGTTTCTGATATTCACGTTGAACCTCAAGAAGAATACTTACGCATTCGCTTTCGTAAAGATGGGGTACTCAGGGAGGCATTTGAGCATCTACCGAAAAAGATTATCCCAGCAGTTACTTCACGTTTCAAAATCATTGCACAACTTGACATTGCCGAACGACGTGCACCTCAAGATGGTCGTATCCGCAGAATGTTTCAAGGACGTAAAGTTGATTTCCGCGTAAACACTTTACCTAGTCGCTATGGTGAGAAAATTTGTATGCGGATTTTGGATAACTCTTCCACCCAGTTGGGCTTGGATAAGTTGATTAGCGATCCAGATGCGCTACAAAGTGTCCGAGACATGGCAAGTCGTCCTTTTGGGATGATTTTGGTAACAGGCCCAACCGGATCTGGTAAATCAACAACACTATATTCAATTCTGGCTGAACGCAATAGTCCTGATGTAAATATTAGTACGGCAGAAGACCCAATTGAATATGCGTTGCCTGGAATTAATCAGGTGCAGGTAATTCGTGAAAAAGGCATGAACTTTGCCTCAATTCTACGAGCATTCATGCGCCAAGACCCCGATGTGATTCTAGTAGGTGAAACGCGAGACGTAGAAACAGCAAAAACCGCAATTGAAGCTGCTTTAACTGGACACTTGGTAATGACGACTCTGCACGCTAATGATGCTCCAAGTTCAATTGCACGGTTAGATGAAATGGGCGTGGAACCATTCATGGTGTCCGCCTCATTGCTTGGCGTTTGCGCCCAGAGGTTGATGCGACGAGTATGCACTGAGTGCCGTATTCCCTATCACCCAACTATTGAGGAGCTTAACCGATATGGTTTATCAGCTTCCAAAGAAGGATCTGTTACGTTTTATAAAGCCAACTCCCTACAACCAGAAGAAATTAAAAGTGCAAAGAATCTCTGCCCAAAATGTAATGGTCTTGGTTATAAAGGGCGTGTAGGTGTTTATGAAGTTATGCGTATAAATGAGCGGTTGCAAAGCTTAATAAATAAAGGTGGCACGACCGACATGATTAAGGAAGCGGCTGTGGAAGATGGGATGGTGACATTGTTATCTTACAGCTTAAACTTAGTGCGTGAAGGACATACAACCCTCGAAGAAGTTGAACGTGTGACTTTTACTGATACAGGTTTAGAATCAGAACTAAAAGCAAAACGTAAGACTACTTTAACCTGTCGCATTTGTAGTGCTGGATTAAAACAAGAATGGCTTGATTGTCCATACTGCATGACATCTCGTTTTGAAGATTAAAAATTATTAGTTTTTGCTCTCGTAGTGATTAACTACTAGCTAGTAACAACTAAGAATTAAAAATTGTATTACTAAAGGAGAAAGCACAATGGATTTAATGATTGAAGACTTGATGGAGCAACTGATCGAAATGGGCGGCTCAGATATGCACCTTCAGGCAGGCGCTCCAGTATACTTTCGGGTTAGTGGTAAACTCCAGGCGATTAATGATGAGCCACTGGCACCTCAAGATTGTCAAAAATTGATTTTTAGTATGCTGAATAATACCCAGCGTAAAGATTTGGAACAAAACTGGGAACTAGATTGCTCTTATGGGGTTAAAGGATTAGCTCGTTTCCGAGTCAACGTTTACAAAGAACGTGGTTACTATGCAGCTTGTCTGAGGGCGTTAGCGTCTAAAATTCCTAATTTTGATATGTTAGGTCTACCAGATATTGTTCGGGAAATGACTCACAGACCTAGAGGAATGGTGTTAGTAACCGGACAAACTGGTTCTGGTAAAACAACTACGATGGCGGCAATGATTGATTTGATCAACCGCACACGAGCAGAGCATATTTTGACAGTAGAAGACCCGATTGAATATGTTTTTGCAAATATTAAAAGTTTAGTTCATCAACGTCAAAAAGGTGAGGATACTAAAAGTTTTGCTAATGCTTTAAGAGCAGCATTACGGGAAGATCCAGATGTAATTTTGGTAGGTGAAATGCGGGACTTGGAAACAATTGGTCTAGCAATTTCTGCGGCTGAAACAGGTCACTTAGTATTTGGAACGCTGCATACTAATTCAGCGGCTCAAACTATAGACCGGATGCTAGATGTATTCCCCCCCATTCAACAACCACAAATTAGGGCGCAGCTATCTAACTCTTTGGTTGCTGTATTTAGCCAATGTTTAGTGCCTAAGAAAAATCCTAAGCCTGGGGAGTATGGTCGGGTAATGGCTCAAGAAATTATGATTGTGACACCAGCTATTTCTAACTTAATTCGAGAAGGAAAAACACCCCAAATTTACGGTTCTATCCAAACTGGTGCTAAGTTAGGAATGCAGACGATGGAAATGGTTTTAGCTGCTTACGTCAAGTCAGGGGCAATTTCATTTGAGGCTGCAATGAGCAAGAGTGCAAAGCCAGATGAGTTGCAGCGTCTCCTTGGTGCAGCAGTTGCTAAATAATGTTCATAGCTATCAATTTTGAACTGAAGAGTTTTGAGTTGGAAATTTTGAGTTTAATTACTAGCTCAAAACTCATAATCTACATAAATAATAATAAATGGTTTCAGGTGATTCATGCCTACATATGTTGCTGAGGTTCGGGACTCTCAAGGAAAAGCTAAAAAAGAAAAAGTAGTGGCGGGTACTATACACTTGGCACGAGATGTTCTACGCCAGAAGTATCCTTCTGTGCAGAATATTAAAGAGTCTCAAAGCTTTGATTTAGCAAGCTTTGATATGTCAAGTTTGGAAGTAGCTTTATCTAAGGTGACTGTAAAAGATAAAGCTGTGTTTTCCCGTCAATTTGCGGCTATGGTCAACGCAGGTGTTGCTTTGGTCAGATGCTTAAATGTTTTATCTGAGCAGTGTAGCAATGCCAGGTTGAAAAAGGCACTTGTAGCAATTAATGCTGAGGTACAACAGGGAACCAGCCTCTCTGAGGCTATGCGTAAACATCCTGATTGTTTTGACAACTTATATATAAGTATGGTTCAAGCGGGTGAGGTCGGTGGTGTCCTTGATGAAGTTTTGAACCGATTAGCAAAGATTCTTGAGGATATTGCACGGTTACAAAACCAAGTTAAAGGAGCTATGGCATATCCCACTGTAGTAGGGATACTGGCAATCATTGTGTTTATTGCGATGACGGTATTTTTGATTCCCATTTTTGCGGGCATTTTCAAGAATCTAGGCGGGGAACTGCCAGCACTGACGCAGTTTATGATGCTGTGTAGTGATGTCTTGAGAAGTTGGAGAATCCTGATACCTATTTGTACTATTATTGCTACTTCTTTTGCGTACAACCAGTATTACAAAACACCAGTTGGTCGCCTGACAATGGATCGTTTTTTCTTAAACGTGCCTATCTTGGGTGACTTGAATCAAAAATCAGCGGTTGCTCGCTTTTGCCGAATTTTTGGAACTTTGACTCGTTCAGGGGTGCCAATTCTTAACTCTTTAGAAATTGTGGCATCGACGGCAGGAAATCAGGTGATTGAAAATGCCATTAATGCTGCTAAAGCAGAAATTCAACAAGGCGGAATGCTGAGTCTGGCGATTGAAAAAGAGAATGTGTTTCCTCCTTTAGCAGTTCAAATGATCAGTATTGGCGAGGAAACTGGTGAATTAGATGCCATGATGATGAAGGTTGCGGATTTCTATGAGGATGAGGTTGAGCAAGCTGTAAAAGCCCTAACGAGCGTTCTAGAGCCTCTAATGATGGTGGGTTTGGCAGGGATGGTTGCTGTAATTTTGCTTTCAATGTATCTGCCGATGTTTGCTGTGTTTGAAAAATTGGGCTAGAAGTCTGGGAAGAATTGGGGGAAGCAGGGAGAGGAGGAACAGGGAGAGATGTCCCCCTTACTTGTTTTGGTCAAAAATTTTCAAGAGTAAGTAGGTCAACATCATTAATTGTAAAACCCCACTCCCGCCGCTCCCCATCAACAGGGAGGGGCGACTTTAGGCTTGATATTTTTTAAGGCGGAGCTACTTATTTTTGAGCGATCGCTATTTTTGAACAAAAACAGTGCGTTAGGAGTAATACCTGCAATCTTAGTCAACCTGCTTTAGGATAGAGATCCAAGCTCAAGATGCGCGATCGCACTTTTGTTGAATATGCCTACTGATCAGGTTAATTTGCCCGTAGATAGTAATGTTGCACCCCAACAGTCAAATAAAGAGCCGTTATTGGGAAAAGATTTAGCCCAATTAACTACGTGGGTACAACAACAGGGACAACCAGCTTACCGAGGACAGCAATTATATCAGTGGATATATAAAAAAGGAGTGCGATCGCTCTCGGACATTTCTGTATTTTCCAAAAGCTGGCGTGAACAATTGCAGGATGTCTCTATTGGTCGCTCAACGCTGCATCTGCGTTCTGTTGCTCCCGATCAAACGGTTAAATACCTTCTAAAACTTGCAGACAACCAAATTATTGAAACTGTTGGCATTCCGACAGATCAACGCCTCACGGTTTGCGTATCTTCGCAGGTGGGATGTCCAATGGGTTGTGACTTTTGTGCTACAGGTAAGGGAGGTTTCATTCGCAATCTAGAGCAGCACGAAATTCTCGATCAGGTTTTAACTGTCCAAGAAGACTTTCAGCGCCGCGTTAGCCATATTGTGTTTATGGGTATGGGCGAACCTTTGCTGAATACAGAAAATGTTGTAGGAGCGATTAAGTCTCTCAATACTGATGTCGGTATTGGACAGCGATCAATGACTGTTTCTACTGTCGGTATTCCTGGTAGAATTCGTAAACTAGCTCAGGAAAAATTGCAAGTTACCCTAGCAGTAAGTCTTCACGCCTCAAATCAAGCGATTAGATCACAACTTATTCCTTCTGCTCACAAATATCTTTTAGAAGATGTGTTAGCAGAATGCCGCGAGTATGTTGAGTTGACTGGGCGGAGATTGACGTTTGAATATATTCTCTTGGGTGGAATTAACGATTTACCAGAACACGCCGAGGAACTAGCAAGACATTTGCGAGGGTTTCAAAGTCACGTCAATTTAATTCCTTACAATCCTATCCGTGAAGCTGAGTATCAACGCCCTAATCATCGCCGTGTGCAAGATTTTGCGGATGCTTTGAAAAAACTACACATTGCAGTTAGTATCCGCTACTCGCGTGGATTAGAAGCTGATGCTGCTTGTGGACAACTTCGTGCCTCTAAGGGTCTAGCGGAAAAGTCAGTTTAAAAGATTTTTAACCTTTCTACTTAGAGTTTATCCGAAAAATAATTAATCCCTAAAAAACATCTGCGTAGCCTGTGGCAAGCGCAAAGTAATCTGCGTTTATCTGCGGTTAAAACATCTTTAAATCACTTTTAGGATAGACTCTTAGGTGCGTATAAACCAGGGGCATAAGCTTCGATCACTTTCCCTGTGCGAGAGCAAGTCACCATGAAGTAATCACAGCTAGGACATTGTGTGCGAGTTATTTGAGCAGTTAATAGGTGATGACGTTCCCCTTTATCTCCACAATTAGGGCAGCAAATCTCTTGTGTTATACGCATATTCAAACCTCAGTATTTTTAATGCCTACAGAAAAAATTAATTATGATGCTGTGGTGTTGAGAAAACGTAAATCAAAAACACAAACTGTATATTAAATAAACAATTCAGAAACCAGCATTAATTTATTATGACGGTATTTATACTTGTATGCCATATAACTTAGGGTAGGGGATCAAGTCTTAATACATTCTTAATACCTGGGGATCGATTCCAAAAATTTTAGGTGGTTAAGCTTATTTTTATAAAATAGTTTTTTACAAGGCATAATCTTGAGCCAAGATTATAGCTTCAGCTTGTTGTTGGCAGTTGGTTGGCAGTTTTACTATAAATGTTGTACCTGCTCCTACTTGACTTTGGATATTAATTTCGCCTTGGTGTAAGTCTACAGATTGCTTAACAATTGCCAAGCCTAGTCCAGTCCCAGGGATTTGACCAACATTAGTAGCTCGATGGAATGTCTCAAATAAATGTTTCTGATCTTCTATGGGAATCCCAATTCCTTCGTCTCGCACCTCAAAAACCACCGTTTCCTCTTGGCAATCACATAATAAATGTACGGTACTACTTGGAGAAGAATACTTAACTGCATTCGTCATCAAGTTATTTAAAATCTGCCGGAGAAGTTTCTCGTCTAAGTAAGCATTATTACCATCGCCTTTACTCACAAAATTAATTTTGTGAGTAAAGGCGATGGTAAGTTCGATTTCACTGACTAATTCTTCACAAAATAAGATGGGATTAAGTAAAACGGGATTGAATTCTTGTTTACCAGCTTCGCTTTTGCCAATAACTAAGACATCTTCCAGCAGTTGGCTCATGGTTTTAACTGACGAGTGAATACGCTTGAAAGCCTTGTTTTTTTTCTCTTGATCCCATTTATGGCTGTAATTTTGCAGCAGTTCGCTAGACAAAAGGATTGTGCTTAAGGGTGTGCGAAATTCATGGGACACCATTGATATAAAGCCAGATTTAAGTTCATTAAGTTCTTTCTCTTGTTGCAGGGATTTGTTAATTTCTTCTTCGGCTTGTTTACGATCAGTTATGTTTTCTGCAATTCCCGCAATCCGGTAGATTTCGCCAAATTCATTCTGAATGGGAAATTCCCGCGCCCAAACCCAGCGTAAGGAACCGTCAGCGCCGATAATTCGATATTCTTGGTTGAAAAATTCTTGAATTTGATGACTTTTTTCAACTGCTGCGATTACGCGATCGCGATCCTCTAGATATACAGCATCTAACCATGATTGAGGATGTTTGTACAAACTTTCACGATGGTGACCCCACAATTTTTCGTAGGCTGGACTGATATAAAGTACTTGATTTTTCTCTGGATCAAATAGCCAAAATACTTCGTTAATATTTTCTGTAAGTTGACGGAATTGCTTCTCACTTTCTTGGACTGCTTGTAGCAGTTGAGACTGAGAAATGGTAATTGCAGCTTGATTTGCTAGTTGTTGCAACAGTTCAATTTCAAAATTATCCCAGGCACGTTGACTATGGCATTGATGAGCTATCAACAAACCCCAAAGTTCATCGGCATAGATAATCGGTACTACTAGCTTGGATTGTACGCCTAAATCTTCCAAAAATTGAGCGTGGCAAGGGGAAATCTGAGCATTTTCTAGCGCCTCGATTGCCTGAATTCTTCCTTGTCGGTACATCTGATGGTACTCAATGGGAAAAATTTCTGGTAAAAATTGGCGATTTAAAAGGCTGGGTAGGTGTGAGGCGACGGATTCTGTGACGACTGCGCTACCAGTTCCGTCAGGAAAAACTCTTAAAATTAAAACTCGATCTACTTGCAAAAGTGAGCGAACTTCATTTACGGTAGTTTGCAGGATTTCTTCTAGGTGTAATGATTGGCGGATTTTGAGGGTAATTGTTGCTAAAAGTTGCGATCGCTGATTTTGTCTTCGCAATTCTAATTCAGATCGCTTGCGTTCTGTAATATTCCGACCTACATAGATAAAGTTATATAAACCTTCTACTTCTGATTTAATCGCTGAACAAGAAAAGGCTACAAAAATTTCTTCCTGATTTTTTGTATAACAACTTGCTTCTATATTTTGTAAATGTTCCGATTCAAATAGCAAACAAAGTTGGTGTTCTTGAGGCAAGAAATTCGTATTTTTAATAAAATGTGAAATATGTTTACCAATTATTTCTTCTACGCTATAACCTAGTAAAGATTCTGTTGCTTGATTAATTGTTTTGATTATTCCCGATTTGGTTGTTACCAACAAGGCATCACCCATGGCAGCAAAAATTCTATTAATATAATTTCTATAACCTGTAATCGAATTTAATAAAATATTTTTTTCATGGTTTTTTTGCTCTAATTGCTGTTGCAGGAGCATTTTTTCGGTAACATCTTCTAGAAAAAATATTAACTGCTTTTCTAAACAAGTTTCTGTGTTTTTTTTGCTAGTATATAGATCAAAATATAGTGGTTTTTCTTGTTCTAAAAAACGACAAATCCCTTTGATTTCAAAGCTAATATCATGTCCTTGCATAATTAAATTTAAACGCTCTTCAGCACCGATTAGCTCAGGAAAATAGCTGCGAGCATCTTGACCAATTATCAGTTCATTAGGGCAATTAGCAAAGGGTAGTATTCCATCAGAAAAATCCAATATTTCTAGATTTTCACCTAGCTGCAAGTACTGATTATTTCGAGGCAGGAATATTTTTTTTAATGTAGAATTCATGTCTGCTATTCGGTGCAATCGCTTCCACGACTTGATTTGTAGATTTAGCTACCTTGAAACTTACAATTTGAGCAAGTCAGGATAGCAATAAGTTTTATTAATTTCGTGGATTCATATTGACGTTCGATTTTGGCAGACAATGCGATCGCGCATCAGTTCTGTCGTCAGTTCAGCCATATAAATCACCCTTGAGC
This sequence comes from Oculatellaceae cyanobacterium, assembly GCA_036702875.1. Lineage (GTDB taxonomy): Bacteria > Cyanobacteriota > Cyanobacteriia > Cyanobacteriales > PCC-9333 > Crinalium. The sequence continues at coordinate 98,738 of DATNQB010000020.1, forward strand.
AAAACTCATCAGAATTTATGATTAATCAAAACTATAAATTTGCCCTGATACCGACAGTTTAACATCCAGGATTAAGGATAAATAAAGTTGATAGCGTAAATAATCTGAAGAAATATCAAACCAGAACCCCTATCCGCAGCTTCGGGAAGGGGTTGAAAAATAGCGCGTTGAGGTTTCAATTTTGTTAGCACTTTCTAGAGGCGCACTATGGTGGGTCTCTACTTATGATTATCGGGTATTATTTTTAACATCTTGCACTAAGCAATCTAATTCCAGTTGCATTTTCTGACAAACTTGTTGATAACAAGCGTCTACATAATCGCGATCGCTTGCCGCCTCACGTCCCCAACGCTCGAATATAATAGGTTTACAGATGCGTGTATGAATTTTTGCAGGTAAAGGAAAGTCTGGTATTGGCCCAATTCCTAAACCCCAAGGCAATCCTAAGTAAATAGGAAATACTACTGGATCAATGCCAAATAACCAAGGCATACCTTGTTGATGTAGTTGCTTTAGTTGTTCGTAGAAATCGGCTAGGACTATGAGTGTATCGTGTGCGCCTTCTGAAATAATCGGTATGATTGGTGCGCCTTCTCTTAATGCCAGTTTAATAAATCCTTTGCGTCCCGCGAAGTTAATTTGATGGCGGAGGTGATGAGGTCGAAATACATCTTGTGCGCCACCAGGATAGACTAGCACTGCTGCTTCTTTTTGCAAACCTGCGATCGCCATTTTGGGGTGTGCCATAACTCCACCACACTGCGCTGCCCATTGAGTGATGATTGGTGGCGAAAGCTTCCAGACAGTAGGGTGCATTAGACCATACGTTAAACGCTCAGTACCAAAGCGCCGATACCAATCATACATACACATAAACATATCCGGTGCAGCCAAACCGCCGTTATGAGAGCCGACTAGCAGCATCTTTCCCTGTGGCGGTATATGATGCCAACCGTCGGTTGTTACCCGAAAGTAATATTTGTATAACCATTCCCAAACGGGCAGGAAGGATTTAATCGCCTGGGGGTCGCGTGCCTCTAGTGACCAACCATCATAACGCTGCTTAGAATTGCTGTTATTTGTTTGGTTGCCTTTAAAAATATCAAAAATATCAAACAACGATCTGTAACCTTTAACCTTAACTTGCGTAGTATAGGATAATCTGTCGCTGAGTTAACTAGCAAATTCCTCTAGTTGTATATTAAGTTAATTTAGGGAAAATTTATGAGTTGGGTTATAGATGTACTATTGCTGTTAAACCTAAGCGAAGTATTTGATGAGGAGACCGAGGAAATAACTGAATCTCCTGCCTTAAACAACTTGAATGCTTGGTTGATAGAGATGAAATACTCTCCTTTAGTAAATCTATCCGACCTAGTAATACCATTTTTCTAAAATAATGCAACAATAAATGGGAGGGTTGGAAGAATATTGTATGAAGGTAAACTATCAAGAAAGAATTAATTTAACAGCAGAGGAGTTAAAAATAATTTTGTCGAAGCAGCGAAATCTAAC